>JBCCRV010000001.1:0-38851 GCA_039201085.1 Myxococcota bacterium
CCACCGTCGACGATGCGGCCCAAAGCATGGAGACCGGCGTGCACGCGCCGCTGACTGGACGCCACACGATCGCCGATGGCCTGCGAACCCGCCTTGGTGAGCGCGGCTTGGCGATTCTTCGGCGCCTGGAAGTGCCGATCATTCGCGTGCAGGAAGCGACGATCGTGCGCGCGATGCGTTTGCTTTTCGAGCGCGCCAAGCTCGTTGTCGAACCCTCCGGCGCCGTACCGCTCGCGGCGCTCCTGGAGGCTCGCGAGTCAGGCCGAGGCCCGGAGGGCCAGGTGGCCCTCATCCTTTCGGGCGGAAACGTGGACTTGGACACCCTCTTCACACCGCTTGAGAGCGCGACGGGCGCTGGCTAAGCGGCGTCTGGGGGGATGGCAGCGGTTTCCACGCTCAACCTGGTACGCTCCCCTCGATGCGAGATCCCCTCGACACCCAGCAAGCCGAGCTGACGAACTTTGACAAGACCGCCGTGCGCGTATGCCTGCTTGGCGCCGCGGTGATCATCGGCGTGTATTTTGGCTTCGTCGACGTCGCTTCGGGAAGCTACCGGCGAAGCCTCCGCGAGTTGCCGGAGCTCTCCGAGGTGGTTTTCTCACCGTTCTATCCGGTGAGCATGGCCATGCTCATGCTGTACCTCGCCTACTACGGCACCCGCCTTCGCAAGCTCTACGACCGCCCCAGCGCAAGCCAGGTGCTCTTTCTGGGCATTCTGACGGCCGTATTGGCCAACTTTGGCTTGCTCTACGCGCTCATTAGCCCCGCAAGCCGCGCTTTTTCACCCCTGCGCTGAAGCGAAGCCCATCGCTGGCGCTCAGCCGGCGTCGTCGAGGAAACGATCGAGCTCTTGAAGCACGGTCGGTGGGATGCCGTGACCCCCCTCAAAAGGATGCCACGCCACCTGGACCTTGGCCTCCTCTAGGGCGTCCCGAAGCGCGTCGGCCCCCTGGATCGAAAGCACGGCGTCTTGGCGACCGTGGCTTTGAAACACGGGAACGTCCGCAAGTTCCGCAAGGCGAGGCTTCCACCAGTCCTTTGCGAGGTACGTCCCCGAGAGGATCGTCAGGCTCCTCACCCGGTGATGAAGCGCGTAATCCGTAGCGAGCATGGCGCCTTGGGAAAAGCCCCCCAGGTGCACCCCAGATACGCCCGCGCGTTCACCCACCGCGTGAATGAGCGAATGCACCTGTCCACGAAGATCGGGCAGCGTTTCCGGATGCTCACCGGAGAGATCGCGCGGAATGCCCGTCATCATCGCCTGCTGAAGGGCCGCCATGTCGAGGCTCCACCAGGCTCGACCATCGCCGTAGGCCGGTGGTAGACGTATGGGTGCAGCTGGAAAAACGTATTGACGCTCGTTTTTTAGAGCGCCAGCGAGCGGCACGAGATCCGTTCCGGGCGCTCCAAAACCATGAAAGAGGACCACCGCCGGGCCCCTATCTCCCACCCAACGCACCTCAAAATCGGCCACTCGAATCGTCTGCATGCTGGCTACCTGAGGCGCCATCCAGGGCCGTGCATCCGCTACCGTGAGCAAACGCAGGAATAGGCTCAACGGACAAACCGTTACGATCTTTACCCTTGTACAAATTCGCGAATTACGAGGGTATCATCGTTATTTAACGCGTCTTTGGACCATGCTGAGTCAGCTTGGCGCACCGCGTTAGATACGATGTAGGACAAAGGGCGTCCAGATCTGCCTTGGCACGGGCCCGATCCACGTATTTCGCCAGAATGGCACGAGCCTTGCTCCGGGCAGTTCGCCTCAAGCCCCGTGCACGTGGATCGACGTGCGCGCCTTGACGCCCCCCTGACCCTTGCCTACACCGCCATGCTCGGCGTTGTCGAAAAAACCGCTCGATTTTGACTACGGAAAACACTTTTGAAGAAAGGTCGCCATCCAGCGGACCTTTCACATTTGAAAAGAGGACGTCCACCGCGTCCTCGGAGGCCCTCCGAATGAAGCGTTCCCTTAGGTTGCTCACCCTGACCGCCCTCACCGCGGTCATCGCTGCCGGTTGCTCCCAGCCACCGACCATCAACCGCGTTGGTGTCAACGTCGTCGATAAGAGCCTGTTCACGGGCTCCTGGTACTACTCGACCACGGTTATCGACGTGGACTACACGGCGTCGGGCTTCGGCACCTACCCCGGCGACTCGGCCTACGATTTCGCGACCGACGACATCACGTCGATGCCGCGAATTCGCTGGGTTATCGATGAAGATACGCTCTTCGCGTACCGCGATTATGAGATGTACGAGGGTGCGAACATCGACCGCGAAGGCAACACGGTGGAACCCGGGCAAGAGATTCACTCGCCTGTGGCCGCTTTCGCAGTTGAGTCGCATTTCGACATCCAGCGCGACTACAACGTCGCGACGGGCGAAGAGAACAACGTCCTCGTCGAGAACACGGAAGACCGCTTCTGGTACGAGCGCCAGTTCATGCGAGTCGACTGGTCGGCGAACCTGCTTCCCGCGTACTACGGCCAGATCCGCAACATCTACGAGGTCATCGGCCTCTACAACCGCGAGCCGGCTTCGCTCTTCGTTCAGGGCACGTCCGATTTCCCCGCGAGCTGGCGCCCCTCCTTCGACTTCATGTCCTGCACGTCGGCAGACGACACCGAGTGTGCCGCTGAAGACCGCGACATGGCCGAGGACTACGACCAGGGCGAGTTCTACCACTTCAGCTTCGTCACCCAGGACATCCTCTCCCCCGGCATGGTCTTCGACCCCTTCGCCGGCCGCATGCTGAACTGGTGCCAATCGATCTTCGCCGACTCCCCCGACTGCGTCTCGGTGGCGGTTTACGTTCGCAACTCGTTCCTCAAGGTGAGCGACAGCCGCCAGTACATCGCGGAGAACTGGCCCGACTCACGCTTCGACCGCCACGGCTACTTCCGCCTCGAGCGACGCACCTTTGACCGCGCTTCGTCGTCCGACGCCAGCGACACGCAGCAGGGCTTCACGGACTTCCGCAACTACAGCGTCAACCGCCACAACATCTGGCGCGATTGGACCGACGAAGCCGGTAACGTGCTTCCCTTCACGGAGCGTCGCACGCGCCCGCTCGTCTACTACACTTCGACGGAGCTTCCCGCCCACCTCGTGCGCCCGAGCTACGATCTCTCCGGAGCCTGGAGCCAGGTCTTCATGCGCCTCGTCCGGAACCTGCGCGGCCAGCAGGACATGGTCATTCCGCGGCAGAACTGCCAGACGGAAGACCCCGAAGCGTACTGCTACTGCACCGCAAACCCGGAGACCGGCGAGGTTATGAACCCCACATGCGCCGGACACTGGGACCCCTTCGTACGCCCCGAGGAGTACCTCGCGCGCGGCGCCACCAACCCCTACGACTGCTGGGTTGACGTTCCCGAAGGTGCGGACCTGAGCATCGAACAGCTCAACAACCCCGCCCTTAGCGACGAAGACTTCTACGGCTGGTTCGGTGCCTCCTTCCAGGGCTCCGAGTGCATGGTCGACCTTCGAATCAACACTTGCAACCGCGCATCGGTCGCGGCCAACGAGGGCACGTCGGAAGGTCTTGAATGCCAAAACCGTGGCGACATGCGCTACCAGCTGCTCAGCTACGTGGACCAGCCCGGCACGCCGTTTCTCGGTGTAGCCACCCTTCGCGGCGACCCCGTTACCGGTGAGATTCGCGCGGGCGACGCCAACATCGGCGGTCCCGCTCTGGACGGCTACCGCACCCGTGCCCTTCAGGAGTATGATCTCATCAACGAGGGCATCACGGACCGCAACTTCCTCATCGGTGAAGACGTTCGCGACTACCTCTCCAACGTTGACCGCATTCAGCCGCCAAACCTGCCGGTTGAGCCCTTCATCGCGGCGAGCGTCGGCGTGGAGAACGCCACGCCAGCGATTGGTCGCACGGCCATCGCCAACCGCATGGCAGCGTTCGAGGGCCGCGCCCGCGCCCTTCAGGGACCGGAAGGCCGCACCGCGGTGCTTCAGGACCGCATGCTCCGCGCCGCGGGCACTGACCTCGAGGCGCGCCTCATGGGCGGCATGGAGATGCTCGCGATGTCCGGTGCCGAGTCGATGCCCGCCGGCTACGGCCCAGGTTCGACGCTCCCCGATGAGATGATGGAGCAGCTCTCGCCCTTCCGCACCAACGCGGCCGAGCGCCTCGCGTACCAGCGCGACCTGGAGACGCGTGTGTCGACGGCGAACATGATGATGCCCAACGAGTTCGTGGATGCGTCCGTGTCCGAGTTCGTGCGTCGCCACGCCGGTTGGCCCCGTGCTCGCCTTGAAATCACGCTCAACCAGCTTCTGTACTACCAGACGCAGCTTCACGAGCTTGGTCACTGCCTTGGCCTCCGTCACGACTTCGGCGCCTCCGCCGACATCGGCAACTACGACGATGACTACTACATCATCAACAACACGTTCCCGAACCCCATCGCCGACGATTTCGATACGGACGGCACGCCCGGCCTGAGCCTCGAAGAGCAGACGGCCTTCGAGACCGAGTACCGTCGCGTCAAGGATCTTCGCGAGCTCGCCGGCATCGACCGCTGGATGAACTCCTCCATCATGGAGTACACCGCACAGTGGTACGAGCGTACGGCCACCACGCGCGGCGCCGGTCGTTACGACCATTCCGCCATCAACGCCGCCTACGCGGACCTCACGGAGATTTACGACAACTCCGCCGGTCTCTCGCTTGCGGAGATCAATCCGATCAACACGCCACGTCAGTGGGTCACCTTCTACAACGGCGGTGACAGCTGCGAAGTGGACACGGACTGCCCCTACGCGGCGGGCGGGCCAAACGGCGCGCTCCTCCAGCAGGGGAACCTCGACGCCGGGCTGACGCAGCGCTGCGTGCAGCACCCGAACGGCGGCGGCCGCGGCAACATCTGCTCAAACTTCAACAGCGATTTTGACCAGCTGCTCGAGTCGTCGACCCGCTACGTGCCGGTCAACTACAACTTCTGCACCGACGACCTCGCGGACATTCGCCCCGACTGTCACCGCTTCGATGAGGGTGACAGCTACCGTGAGATCGTTCGCAACCTCTCCGAGCAGTACGACCGTCAGTATATCTTCACGAACTTCCGGCGCTACCGGTCCGGCTTCTCCTTCGGCGGTTACCTCTTCAGCCGTTTGATGGGCCGTCAGTGGAACATCCTCCAGTCCATGTACGCCGGTCTCGTGTTCGACTACCTGAACGACGACGATTACCGCAACACGTCGGGTAACTACCAGTTCGACGACCACTTCCTCGCGGCCGCCGACACGGTGAACTTCTACGCGCGCCTCGTGACCCAGCCGGCGCTTGACTCGTACAACTACGATGAGGGCTGGCAGCGCTACGAGCGCACCTTCACGGACGATCCGACGATTCCGGGCGCGGACCTTGCTCTGCCGCTAGGCATGGCGCGCTACTCGAGCTCTGAGTTCCAGCGTGGTCTCACCGGCCTCGAGCGCCTCGAGCGCATCGGTACGTTCTTCGAGAAGCGTTCGGCGATGGAGATGCTTACGGGCCGCGGTTTCGTGCCCTCCTACGGCCGCGATGCGCTGCCCTTCTGGGTCAACTTCTACGACCTCTTCCCCGAAGAGATTCAGCAGATTTTCCAGGGCATGATGCTCGACCAGCCCGAGGTCATCGCGCCTCGCGTTCGCTGCTCGAACAACGGCATCGAGTGTGAGGATCCCGAACTCATCTACCTCGACTTCTACACGGGCGACCCGGACAACCCACGTCCTCCAACCGAGCAGCGCTACGCGGGCCTCGAGCATGTCGATACGGGCGCTGGCTTCCAGCTTCAGGCTTACGCACTCATCTTCGGTCTGCGCGACCTTCCGACCTTCTTCGACACCACCTTCGACCGTCAGGTCTTCGTATGTGTCGTCGGCGAGGGCGATTGTCCCGACCGGGTCGAGGGCCAGGTCGAGGGCGTCGACTACATCGAGTACGCATCCGAGGACTTCGGAAAGACCTTCCGCGCTTGGCAGGTCAACCCGCGTGCGGACATTCCTTCGCAGCGTTCCATCTCCTTCGAGTACCTCCGCGAAGCCAAGGACTTGGCCACGACCCTTCGGGCCCTTCAGACCTACCGCGGCGACTTCGGCGGCTCGCCCTTCACCCAGGGCAACCTCTCCACGGAGCAGCGCACTTTCCTCGATTCGATTGGCTACACGCTGCCGTCCGACCCGGAGACGTTCATCGAGGAGCTGAACCGAGTTGACCAACGCATCGGACAGATCGAGTCCTTCACCTTCTACACGCAGCAGTGGATCCGACTGCTGGGGATCGCGGGTTAGGGGAGGCTTAGATGTCTACGAATCATCGCTTTTCATTCAACACCACCACGAACGTTCACACCATGCGCACTCGCTTACCCGTCATCTTCCTAGCCCTTGCCGCTCTTGCGGTGGGCTGCACCTCCGGTCAGGAGTCGGTCACCCGCACCCAGACCAACCTCGTTCCGAAGGACATCTTCACGGGCGAATGGTGGGTCAACCAGACGGTCGTCGAGGCCAACGCGGACGACTCCTTCATGGGTCCGTACACGTTCTTCTCCGGTGGCGCGGGCTGGACCGACTACGCCCTCGACGGTGGTCAGTCGGGCGCCCTTAGCCGCATCCGCTGGGTCATCGACGAGGACTTCCTCTTCGCCTACCGAGCGTACGAGATCATCGACGGCGGTAACGACGACGGGAACAACCCGAACTTCCGCGGCCAGCCGCTCGCTGCCTACATGATCGAGGCGCACGTGGATGTTCGCAGTCAGTACAACGGCCTTACCGGCGAAGAACTCAACGTGGTGGTTGAGAACACGTCGGACCGCCGTTGGTACGAGCGTGATTTCATTCGCGTCGACTGGTCGATGAACCATGTGAACTCCTTCAACTTCCTGATCAACGACGTGACGATGGGCGGCGGGTATCAGATGGAGTCGATGCCCTTCGACGTGCAGACCCGCGAGTCGAACCCCGATTTCAGCGCGGCCTTCGCGCCCCAGTTCGTGTCCGTCGGCAACGATCCCGACTACCGTTTCCGCGACGAGTGGCCGGAAGGCACCGAAGACACGATTCACTACATGAGCTTCACGAGCGTCACGCTCTTCTCGCCCGGAGGCAGCTGCTTCCTCATCGGTGGCGGTCCTTGCAACACGTTCTCCGTGCCGATGCGCACGGCGTTCCTTCGCGTTCCTCCCGGGCACCGCTTCGCGTCGCAGCGCCAGTCGCACGACCAGTTCGACCGCTTCGGTCTCTTTCGCGCCCACCAGCGCAGCTACATTCGTGGTGGCGTGTCCGAGATCGCTTGCACCCGCGACGCAGACTGTGGTTCGAACGGCTACTGTCGCCCGGCCTCCGCCGACGACAACATCCGCTACTGCAGCGGCCTTGCCTCCGACTTCGGTGAGACGGACGCTCTCAACTTCCTTCGTCCGACGCACAACATCTTTCGCGCCGGTCTGACGGACCAGGCTTGCCTCATCGATTCGCACTGCGGGACGGCGGGCTCGGTCTGTGATAGCGCCTCGCGGCTTTGCACCATTCCGATGCAGGACCGGGAAATTCGCCCGATGGCCTACCACCTGAACGAGGGCTACCCGGGCTACCTGGTCAACGCCGCCTACGAAGTGATGGGCAACTGGAACGAGGTCTTCATGCGCGGCTGGCGTGCGGTGCGGAACCTCACGGTTCCGGACTACTCGGTGGGCACGATCGCGTGTCAGAACGAAGACCCAACCTCCTACTGCTTCTGCGGTTCGGCGGACGATCTCGGCGGCTCCTGCCAGACCGAATACAACCCCTTTGTGACGCCTGACGAGTGGCGCGCTCAGGGCGTCGCCGACCCCTACGACTGCTACATCGCGAACGACAGCTTCACGGAGCCCTCGAACCCGACGAGCTTCGACCAGTACCACCCCGAGGGTGACTACGCGGCGGTGTACCGCTACGAGTTCATCGGCAGCGAGTGCATCTTCATGCTCGAGTCGAACAGCTGTGACCTGGCGCGTTCCTCCGCCGGCGAGCGCTGCGAAGACATCGTCGACGAAAACGGCGCGCCCATCACCTGGGAGCAGCACGGCGACCTTCGCTACCAGTTCTTCAACTACATCCACGAGGCCGGCGTCCCCTTCGGCGGGCTTTCGGAGGTTCGCGGCGACGCGGTGACCGGTGAGCTGCTGGCTTCCGACGCCAACGTCAACTCCGGTGCACTCGACGGCCAGCGCACCCGCGCCATCGAGTGGTTCCCCGTTCTTCGCTGCCGCAACGCGGACCTTGGCTGCGCTCCCGGCGAGGAAAACGCGGACGTCCAGTACATCGAAGGTGAGAACGTTCGCCAGTACTTCGAAAACGTGGACCGCGTTGAAATCCCCGTCGCCATTGCCGGTTCCGGTGAGAGCGGCATCCCGGAAACGGGCGGTCGCGTGTCGCCCTCGGGCGCATCCCGGCTGGGTGGCCTTCCGGCCTCCGACGCAATGCGGGTCGGCATGCTCGACCAGATTCTCGAGCGTCAGCCCATCCTGGACAGCATCTCCGGTGAAGACGCGCACTTCAACGTCTTCTCGTCACGCCTCCAGAACCTGGGTGAAACCGAGTTCGAGTCGAACCTGCTTAGTGCAGCGGAGACCGAGATTCGCGCCGGCCTCTACCACAACAACCCGCTCCGCAACACCGTTGCGATTGCGGAGTCGGCTTCGCTGCTTGACGACTCCGTCGCGGACCAGACCTCGCCCTTCCGCAACCTTGGCGGCTTCATTGAGCAGGCGACGGACATCCAGCAGATGGAAGCGACGCTCTCCGCGCGAGGCGCCGATTTCTTCGAGCTCATGGATGGCAGAGACTTCCAGCGCAACCGCTACTGGGAGTACTGGGCGGAGGCTTTCCGCGGTCGCTCCGTGGAGGAAGCCGCCATTCGTATGGCCCAGCTCTACCTCCGTGCCGTCCAGCATCATGAGGTGGGCCACTCGGTCGGTCTTCGACACAACTTCGCCGGTAGCACCGACCGCAACAACTTTGGCGACGGCTACTTCCGCATCACCCTCAACCAGGACGGTTCGCCCGGTGCGGTGCTGCCGAACCTCGGTGACTACGATGCGCCGGCCCTTGGCGGTGACGGCGACCTCTTCGTAGGCGGCTCCGAGACATTCCGCTACCAGCAGGATCTCGACGAAGTTCGTGAGGTTCGTGCTGAGCGCGGCGCCCACAACTACATGACGTCGTCCATCATGGACTACAACGGCGACATGTCGGACAGCTACGGTCTTGGTCGATACGACCAGGCGGCCGTGCTTTGGAGCCACTTTGGCCTGCTCGAGGCCTACGTTGGCGACCCGCGTATCGAGAACGGTCCAACGAGCCTTCGTGGCCTGCATCGCCGCTACGACACGGAGACCGGAGCGCAGATCCAGCGTGTGCTGTGGTCATCTTACGAGGGCGGCGAAGACTGCTTCGTTCCCGAGGGTGGCGGCGCCGCCGACGCCGACTCGATGTGCCCCTACGCCGCAAGCAACGGTCTCCTCGCCGACGGCCAGATCATCGGCCAGCGTTGCGTGCGTAACCCGCGTAACTCACGGCTTCAGGAATCGTGTCAGGCCGGTGATACGGACTGCCTCTGCTCCAACTTTGACGCGGACTTTGACGACTACGAGCAGAGCGCTCCGTGGGCGCCCAACGTTCGTGACGAGGACGGCAGTCTGGCGTTCTTCCCCGTGAACTACGCCTTCTGCGGCGACGAGCGCGCGATGGACATCTCCTTCTGCTCGCGCTTCGACGCGGGTGAGTCCTTCCAGGAGATCATCGCTCACTACCGTCGCTCCTGGTACGAGGGCTACGCGAACGCGTACAACCGTCGTTTCCGCGGGACGCGCGCGGCCGCCTCCTTCGGTTCGCAGATGGACGCGCTGAAGATCTTCCAGCACCTCTACTACCGACTCTTCTTCGAGCCCGGCTTCCAGTCGAACTCCGGTCCGCTCGGTTTCCCTGACCAGTTCCAGGCCTCGGTAGACGCAATGAACTGGCTTGTGGAGATCGTGAACCTCCCGGACCAGGGTGCGTATGCTCTCGAAGACGGCCACCTTCGTCGTATGTCCGAAGATCCGGCGATGCCTGGTATGGACGCCAACTTCGACGACGGCGCCGGCTTCCAGATGTGGTCCGAGTTCCAGACCGGTCACATGGGCTTCCGCCGAATCGAAAAGCGCGGTGTGTTCTTCGACAAGTACGTCGCCATCTTCCACCTCACGCAGCGGTTCGCGCCCATTGCACGGATCCAGCAGGTGGAGACGTTCCCCTTCAACTTCTACGACCTCTTCCCGGTCCCGATGACCGAGTTCTTCGGCGGCATGATTCTCGACCGTCCGAGCTGGTTCGCGCCTCGCTACGACATGGCCACGGGTACCGTCGAGCACCTATCCTGGTACCGCGGCTTCGCCAACCTCATTCGTGAGTGCGGCCCGCGCGGCGCCACCGTTCCTTGTCGCGGCAGCAACGAGGAGGTTTACCCGGTCACCGACGAGCGTCCGGTCATCGACGACACCTCGAACATTGTGCTTCGTCAGTGGGCAACGATTCTTGCCCTCGCGACGTTCCCGAACGTCTTCGATACAAGCTTCGAGCAGCGCCTCATCATCTGGCGTGACGGCGACGGTTCCGGCTACGACCTCCCGGTCATCTTCCGCGAGCGCACCACGGGTGAGGAACGCCCCTACTGCGCGTACGGTGACGGCACCATCGATGACCGCCACGTCGCGGCCGGTGCCGACCCGACCTGTGCCGACGCGGACGACGCCAACTACGTCACGTACGAGTCGGACCGTCTGAACTTCCGCTACGTCGCGGAAAAGACCTACACCCGTGAAACCGTCAACCTCGAGGAAGAGCAGATCGGCTTCCAGATGCTTCGCGGTCTTTACGACCTTCAAAACGAGGTTCGACGCCTTGAGGGCCTTGGCCCCTCGCCCGAGCTGGACGAGCGTCGTCGTGAGCTCTTCGAGGGCGAAAGCTACCTCGAGTACCTCATCGACCTTCAGGCTCGTTTCGGTATCAACAACGCCTTCCTCTAGTAGGCAACGAAGAAGTGAAGGAACGCCCGCGGCTTTTGGCCGTGGGCGCTTTCCTTTAAGGCGGATTTTACAGGACCGATGCGCAGCACCCTTGCTTGATCGGGCCGCGCTCACTACCGTCCGCTGGACCCCAAGGAGGTAGCGTGGCTTCAGGACGCGACGAACTACTGGCGCACTACGAGAAGATGTTCGAGATCCGCCGCTTTGAGGAAGAGGCGGCACGGGCGTACGCGCAGAGCAAAATCGGTGGCTTCTTGCACCTCTATATTGGCCAGGAGGCCATTGCGGTGGGCACGAACGCCGCGCTTACGGACGACGACTACGTCTTTCAGACCTACCGCGACCACGGCATCGCCCTCGCGCGGGGCATGAGCCCAAACGCGGCGATGGCCGAGCTCTTCGGCAAGGACGCCGGCTGCAGCCGGGGACTCGGCGGCTCGATGCATTTCTTCGACGTCGAAAACAACTTTCTCGGCGGCTGGGGCATCGTAGGCGGCCATCTCGCGCTTGCCGCTGGCGCGGCTTTCAAGTCGAAGTACACGGAAGATGGTCGAGTCACCGTCTGCTTCTTCGGTGAAGGGTCGACCAATATCGGCGGCTTTCACGAAGCGCTCAGCCTCGCCGGCCTCTGGAAGCTTCCCATCGTGTTCATTTGCGAGAACAACCAATATGCGATGGGCACGCCGATGAGCCGCACCTCGCCCCTCGATGACCTCACCCTCAAGGCGCAGGGCTACGGCATGCAGGGCGACCGCTTTCAAGGGTACGACGTTCGCACCGTTCAGGAGCGCGTCGGCCTCGCCGTGAAGCGCGCCCGCCGCGGTGAAGGTCCGACCTTCATCGAGGTCGAAACGTACCGTTTCCGCGGCCACTCGATGAGCGATCCCGCGAAGTACCGAAGCCGTGCCGAGCTTGAAGAGCGCAAGAAGAAGGACCCGCTCGTCATTGCGCGCGACCTGCTCAAGGAAGCGGGCGTGGGCGATGAACAGATGGACGAGATCGAAGAGCGCGTCGAAGCGGCCATCGATGCGTGCGTAAAGTTCGCCGCCGCCGCCGAACCGGCAAAGGAAGAAGTCATGTGGGACACGGTGTACGCCACGGACCTCTCCACCAAGCGAGGGGCGGGCCGATGAGAGAGCTGCGTTACCGCGAGGCGCTGCGTGAAGCGATGATCGAGGAGATGGATCGGGACGACCGCATCTTCCTGATGGGCGAAGAGGTCGGCCACTACCAAGGCGCGTACAAGGTCTCGGAGGGTCTGTTGGCCCAGTTTGGGGAAAAGCGCGTCATCGACACGCCGATCGCCGAAGCGGGCTTTGCCGGCGTAGGCGTTGGGGCGGCGATGGTGGGTCTGCGGCCGATCATCGAGTTCATGACCTGGAACTTTAGCTTCGTCGCCTTCGACCAAATCATCAGCAATGCCGCGAAGATCCACCAGATGAGCGGCGGGCGCTTGAAGGTGCCCGTGGTGTTTCGCGGGCCGAACGGCGCTGCAAAGCAGGTGGCGTCGCAGCACAGCCACTCCGTCGATCCCTTCTACACGAACATCCCGGGCCTCTACGTCGTCATGCCGGCGACGCCCCGCGACGCGAAGGGCTTGCTCAAGGCGGCGATCCGCTGCGAAGACCCCGTGGTATTTCTGGAAGGCGAAACGCTCTACAACGTGAAGGGCGACGTGCCCGACGCGGACGAGGAAGAAGTAATTCCCCTGGGCAAGGGCCGCATCGCTCGCGAAGGATCGGACTGCACGATCATCGCGTGGGGCCGGCCGTACTACACGGCCATGGCCGCCGCCGAGCAGCTCGCCGCCGAGGGCACCGAATGTGAGGTCGTCGACCCGCGCACGCTGCGCCCCCTCGACACGGACCTGATGATCGAAAGCGTGCGCAAGACGAACCGCTGCGTGCTGGTGCACGAGCACTGGCCCTACGGCGGGCCGGGCGCCGAAATCGTCGACCGCATCCAGCGAGAGGCCTTTGACCATCTCGACGCGCCGATTCTGCGTGTGCCGGCCCTCGATGTGCCGATGCCCTACGCCACGAACCTCGAGGAGCTCGTGCTCCCCACCACCCAGCGCGTCGTCGACGCCGTGAAGCGCGTCACCTACGCCTAGGAGCCAAGTAAAGCCATGGCGAAGATCATTGGATTGCCGAAGCTCTCCCCAACGATGGAGGAGGGCGTGCTGCTCGAGTGGACCAAAAACGAGGGCGACGCCGTCGAGATCGACGACCTCCTTGCGGAGGTGGAGACGGACAAGGCGACGATGGAGTTTCGCTCCTTCGACCGCGGCGTGCTCCTTAAGATCTTGGTTCCGGCCGGTGAGTCCCTCGCGCCCGATACGCCAGTGGCCATTATCGGCGACGCCGGCGAGGACATCAGCGAGCTGCTGGCCCAGGTGGCTTCGGCGCCCGCGAAGCCGGAAGCCGCCGCCGAAGCCTCCTCGCCGGCTGCGCCCGCTTCCCCCGCGCCCGCTGCAGCGCCTGCGCCCGCTTCCACCGCCGCCGTGGCACCGGAAGCGACGAGCGGCGAACGGGTGTTTGCGTCGCCCCTCGTCCGCCGTCTTGCGCGTGAACGCAACATCGATCTGCGCACCGTGTCCGGCAGCGGCCCGCGCGGCCGCGTGATCAAGCGCGACCTTGAAGGCGTGCAGGTGGCGCCCGCGCGCTCCGCCGGCGCCCGTCCTGGGCCGCGCGTCGTAAAGGCATCGCCCACGCGCAAGACGATCGCACGCCGCCTGACCGAATCGAAGCAGACCGTTCCGCACTTCTACCTCACCATCGACGTCAACGCTGCGCCGCTGGTGGAAGCGCGCCGAATGATGAACAGCACGCTCGACGGCGACAAGGTCTCCTTCAACGACCTTGTGATCAAAGCGAGCGCATTGGCCCTTCGCGCCGTACCGGCGGCCAACGCCTCCTGGATGGGCGATGCGATCCACTTCCATCAGGTGGTCGACATTTCCGTGGCCGTCGCCATTGATGAAGGCCTGCTGACACCCGTGGTGCGCGACGCCGACCTGAAGGGCGTGCTCGCGATCAGCCACGAAGTGCGCGACCTTGCGGCGCGCGCGCGGAACAAGAAGCTTCGGCCCGAAGAGATGCAGAACGGCACCTTCAGCATCTCGAACCTGGGCATGTTCGGCGTTCAAGAATTCGCCGCGGTGATCAATCCGCCGGAAGGCGCCCTCCTTGCGGTCGGTGCCCTTCGCGACGACGTGGTCGTCGTCGACGGCCAGCTCACGGCCGGCAAGCGGATGAAGGTGACGCTTAGCTGCGACCACCGGGTGGTGGACGGAGCCGTCGGCGCCCAGTGGCTTCAGGCGCTGCAGAAGTACCTTGAAGCGCCGGCTTCGATGCTGCTCTAACCAACCGAGCGTGCTTCGGCGACAGCGGGCCGGATCCGCGTGGCGCACAGGGTTGGACGCGATCGGTAGTCGTCCGAGTCAAAAACGCGCCACAGGCGCGTTTTTGCTGGCGGCGTGCTGGAGCCGGGATACCGTCTGCGCCTGTGCGCGACGCTGTCAAAGAAGGGCCTCCGCTGCGTTCGGATTCGGGCCCGCGCATTCCGCGGGCGGCGTGGATCGTCGGCGGCTTTCTGACCCTTGCCCTGATCGAAGTCGTGGGTGCGTCTACAATTCGAAACCGCGTGCCCCCCGAGACCGACTGGGAGCAAGCAGCACGACATGTGGACGGGGTTTGGCAAGACGGCGACCTGGCGATCGTGGCGCCCTCGTGGGCCGATCCCGTCCTGCGTCAGCACATGGGGGCGCGCATCTCCGTGCAGGACGCCGGCCGCGCGGACCTCGCGCCCTACGAGCGCGTGTGGGAGTTTTCGCTCGGCGGTCACGTCGCCGACGAGGTGCGTGGACTGGAGCCGACGGAGGTGCACCGCGTCGGGCGCATCACCGTCCGGCGCTACGATCTCGGCCCCTCGAACGTGCTCTACGACCTGACGTCGAACATTCTCGAAGCGAAGGTGAGCGCCGGCGAGCGCGAGTGCCGCCTGCGGCGCCTCCCCCCCGAAGGCGGCGGACTCTTCGCCGGCCCGATGCGTCCCGAAGCGCATTTCTTTTGCGGTCCTGAACCCTGGTTATGGGTCGGCCCAACGGTCAGCGAGGATCTTTCGCTGCGCAACCGCTACTGCGTTTGGCAACACCCGCGCGTGGGCGATGCGCCGACCACCGCGACCTTTGAAGACGTGCCCTTGGGCGAGTCGGTCGTGCTCAATGCCGGTCTCTACTACGCCCACGAGCGGCCCCTCGAGCACGGCCCGTTCACCGTGCAGGTGCTCGTCGGCGACGACGAGGTGGGCCGCCTCGTGCACCGCGACGGCGACGGCTTCGAGCGCATCGACGCCCTCACGCCTGGCCGCACCGGAACACGCGGTGACGTGAGCATCGTCGTCACGGCGCCGGACAACAACATGCGCACCGTATGCTGGGCCGCGAGCGTTCGCGGAGCAGAGCGATGAGGCGCGGCCGCACGACGCGCATCGGCGCCGTCGATCAGCTCGTCGGCGCCTTGCTCGCCCTCAGCTACATCGCGTTGCTCTTCCTGCAGAGCCCAGAGCTGGGCATGTCGCGCGACGAGAGCTTCTACGTGATCGCGGCCCAGGACTACGCCGGCTGGATCGAGCAGTTCGTCACCGGCGAAGGCGCGATGGCGCAGGAGGTCATCGATCCGGCGTGGGACTACAACCACGAACACCCCGGACTCGCCAAAGCGCTCTTTGCCATCAGCTGGCTGGCCCATCAGAAGTACGAGCTCTTTCCCGACGACTCCACGGCCTTTCGCTTTCCCGGTATGGTGCTGTCGGGCCTGCTGCTCTGGCTGATCTACCTATTCGGCGCGCGCATCTTCGGGCGCACCGCGGGGCTCTTCGCGGCCGTGGCCTTCGCGCTCATGCCGAGGCCCTTCTACCACGCGCACCTCTGCTGCTTTGACGTGCCGATCACCTTTGCCCTGACGCTAGCGACCTACGCGTATTGGCGTTCGCTCACGTCGCGCCGCTGGGCCTTCGGCTTTGGCATCGCCTTCGGTATTGCCCTCGCCATCAAGCACAACGCGTGGATCTTGCCCGGCGTGCTGCTCATCCACTTTTTATGGATGATCGTGGAGCAGCGCCGACGCGGTCTTCCCCTCGAGGATCCAAGACGCGTGTCCGCTCGGCCGTGGTGGATGCTTAGCATGGGCCTGCTCGGCCCGGCGGTCTTCCTGCTCACGTGGCCGTGGCTCTGGAACGACACGCTCGCCCGCCTCGGCTGGTACGTGCGCTTTCACACGGGGCACGAGTACTACAACATCGCCTACCTCGGTACGACGTGGTTCCGGCCGCCCTTTCCCGTGCACTACCCGGTGCTCATGACCTGGTTCACCGTGCCGATGGTCACCCTTGCGCTCGCGGCCTACGGGCTGCGCATGCGCTTTCGTGCAGCCTTGCCTTCGGCCTTTACGTCGCGCTACTGGCGCCGCGGCAAGGCCACGCCCGATCCGCGCTGCACCGACGTGTTGCTCATCGGAAGCCTCCTCGCGCCCATCGTGGTCATCGCCCTGCCGAGCTCGCCGATCTTTGGCGGAACAAAACACTGGATGCCGGCCTATCCATTTATCGCGATCTACGCGGGCTTTGGCTTTTGGCGCTTGAGTGAGCATCTCAAGGAGCTCTTGCGCGCACGGCTGGGCACGCGTCGGCGTCTTGAGAGTTGGGCCACAGCCGGGGCCTTCGTCGCGCTCATGCTGCCGTCGGCGCAGGCCGCCGCCCATAGCCATCCCTACGGCCTGTCCCACTACACCTTTGCCGCCGGGGGCGTTCCCGGTGCGGCGGACCTGGGCTTGAACCGGCAGTTTTGGGGATTCACGACGGGAAGCCTGACCGAGTTCTTCAAGGAGCGGCTGCCCGATGGTGGCACCGTGTGGCTTTGCGACACGACGGACATCGCTTGGCGCATGCTCCAGCGCGACGGCCTGATTCCCGCCAACATCCGCGGCTCGTGGTCCCTTTCCCGGGCCGACCTGGTGATGGTGCACCACGAAGACCACTTCGCCGAGATCGACGCTCAGGCATGGGTGGCCTTTGGCGATGCATCGCCGCTGCACGTGCTCACCTACGACGGCGTGCCGATCATCAGCATTTATGCCAATCCTACCGGTAGGGCCATGCGAGACGAAGGAGAGCAGCCATGAAGCGCGTTGCGCTCGCCGCGTTCGTGCTCGCGTTTGCGGGCTGTTCGAGCGACGAAGGGTTTGCCGCGAGCTGTGGCGGCGCTGCGATCACCAACTGCCTCCCCTTTGAGGCATCGGTCATCACGGAAGCGACCGCCGAGCCGAATGAGCTCACGCTCGACGACCTCAGCGAAAACCTGCGCGTGCAATTGCGCTTTGATGTCTGCGAACAGAACCCGCGACCCCACGAGGTCGCCGTGGCCGTTCGCATCGGCGAGGGCGAAGAAGCGCAGGTAGTCGACATTCTCACCCTCCGCGACGACGGCCGAAACGGGGACGCGACGGCCAGCGACGGCGAGATTGACGTCGAGGTCGTCAACCCCTTCGTGAACCCGCTCTTGCCAACGCGTGAGAACGTTTTCCTTCGCTTTCAGGTTCGTTCGACCCGCGACTGCTCGAGCGGCACCTGCGTGGGCGGCACCTGCGTGAGCGAGCTCTTCGAGATCCCCTACCGCACGGGCACCCGACTCTGATAAGCCGGTGCCATGGGCCCCCGCACCATTGTCATCTTCGGCGCGACCGGAGACCTCACCCGTCGAAAGCTGATTCCTGCCCTGGTGGGCCTCAACGCGCGTCAGGCGCTCGAAGGCGTACGCATCGTGGGTGTGTCGCGCCGCGAGCGAAGCGACGAAACCTTCGTGGCGTCCCTGCGCGAAGCCATCCCGGAGGCGCGCCGCGAGGACTTCGATGCGCTGGCGCCGCGCATTCACTACCGCGCCGCCGATCTAACGAGCCCCGACGCGATGGCGGCCCTGGAGCGCAGCCTGTGCGAGCTCGAAGGCGAGGACGGCGGGCGACTCTACTACTTCTCCACCAGCCCCAGCCTTTTCGAACTGGCCACGAATCACCTCGCGGCCGTGGGCGCGACGGCGGAGGACAAGGGTTTTCGCCGCTTCGTCTATGAAAAGCCCTTCGGCACGGACCTGCCTTCGGCGCGGGCGCTCAACGCTGCCATCCTCAAGCACCTTCGCGAGGACCAGGTCTTTCGCATCGACCACTACCTCGGCAAGGAAACGGTGCAGAACATTCTGGGGCTTCGTTTTCACAACGCGATCTTCGAGCCCCTGTGGAACCGCCACCACGTCGAGCTCGTGCAGATCACCATGGCCGAACCGCTCGGCATGGAAGGGCGCGGCGACTTCTACGACCCCACGGGCGCCCTGCGGGACGTGGTGCAGAACCACATGCTGCAAATGCTGGCGCTCACGGCGATGGAAGCACCCGCCACGCTCGATCCCGAAGCCGTACGCGACCAAAAAGTGCGTGTGCTCCGCGCCCTGCGCATTCCGGACCGGGAAAACGTCGCGCGCGACTCGGTGCGCGCCCAGTATGTGGGCGGCGAGGGCGCGTACCTCGACGAGCCAGGCGTCGCAAAGGGCAGCACCACGGAAACTTACGTCGCGCTACGCGCTTACGTCGACAACTGGCGCTGGTCTGGCGTGCCCTTTCTGCTCCGTCACGGCAAACGGCTGAAGGCCAAGCACACGGAGATTCAAGTCCAGTTTCGCACGGCGCCCATCCAGCTCTTCAACCGTCCACCGGGGCTCAGTGACGCTGAGCTGCGTCGCCTGCTGGACGACGGCAGCCTCTGTCAGCTGCGGCCGAACGTGCTGAGCATTCGGCTGCAGCCTTCGCCGGCCATCGGCCTCAGCTTTGGTGTGAAGCGGCCCGGCAGCCAAATGACCATGACGCCGGCCCAGCTCGACTTCGACTACGACGAGCACTTCGGCGGTAGCGCACCGCCGGCGTATGAACCGCTTTTCGAAGATGCCCTTGAGGGCGACCCAACGCTCTTCTTGCGGGCCGATGAAATCGAGGCCAGCTGGCGCTTCGTCGACGCCTTTCGCGCCGGCTGGGATGCGGGCGCCGCGCCCGTCGTGAACTACGAGAGCGGCAGCTGGGGTCCAAGCGAAGCCGACCGCCTCTTTCAAGGCTGCGAAGGCACGTGGCGCCCGTGATGGGCGTCGCGAGTTCCTCCGCCTGCGCGCGCGCGTTGCGCCCGTACAATCCTTGCGGCCGCGCGTGCATAGCGGCGCCGTTCCGTTGATGGACCTCTGCACCCATGGCTCGCCGTCCGAGGAAGCCGCCCGCCGGCTGGCGCGAATGCTCACCTCCGATTCGCCGCGCCTTGCCGTCAGCGGGGGCAGCGCACTCACCGTGCTTCCATTGCTCCGCGTACTCATGGGGCCGGCGCACGCAGCGCTCCGCCTAACCTATGCCGACGAGCGTGCGGTGCCCTTCGAGTCGGACCAATCGAACGCGGGGGCCACGCGCACCTTTGTCAGCGGCGTGCGCGATGAGCTCCGCCTTTACCGCGATGGCGAATCGCTGGAGCAGGCCCAGGTGCGCGCCAGCCGCGCCTTCGACGAACGCTTCGGCGGGCTGGACGCCGTCCTGCTCGGATTGGGCGCCGACGGGCACATCGCGTCGCACTTCACAGGCGTGGACGTGGAACCGACGGACGTCCCTGTGCAGCTCGTACGCGACAGTCCGAAACCGCCAAGGGAACGACTCACGCTTTCGATGGACGTGCTTGCCGCTACGGAGGCGGTGATCTTCGCGACCGGCGAAGGCAAACGGGCGGCGATTGAAGCGGCGCTTGGGGGCGGAACGACGCTGCCGACGGCGCGGCTCAAACGCTGCACGATCGTCACCGATCTGGCGATATAGCCAACCGCGCGAGCGCTGGGCACCGCTACCGATGGCGCCGGCGCGAGAAGCCCTACACCTGCGCCCCAGGCCCATCGATTCGCCGTCCGCACTTCACTGCACGGCGTTGAGACGCAGCTGGTAGGCTCCGGCCCATGAGCCTGCAAGACGATGCGCTCGAGTACCACCGGAAGGGACGGCCCGGAAAGATCGAGGTCGTACCGACGAAGAGCGTGGGCACCCAGCGCGAGCTGAGCTTGGCCTACTCGCCCGGCGTCGCCGAGCCCTGCCGGGTCATTGCGAAGGAGCCGAACCGCGTCGGCGAGTTTACGGCCCGCCGCAATCTCGTGGCCGTGATCACCAACGGCTCGGCTGTGCTCGGCCTTGGCAATATTGGACCGCTGGCCGCCAAGCCCGTGATGGAGGGCAAGGCTGTGCTCTTCAAAAAGTACGCGGACATCGACGTTTTCGACATCGAGGTTGACGCGTCCGATCCGGAGCGCTTCATCGATGTGGTGGCTGCGCTGGAGCCGACTTTTGGCGGCATCAATCTCGAAGACATCAAGGCACCGGAGTGCTTTGCGATCGAAGAGGCGCTCGAAGACCGCCTTTCGATTCCCGTCTTTCACGACGACCAGCACGGCACGGCGATCATTAGTGCGGCGGCGCTGCGCAACGCCGCCGAGCTGCAGAACCACAACTTCGACGAGATGCGCGTCACGTGCATCGGCGCCGGGGCGGCGGCCATCGGCTGTATGCGCCTTTGGACGCACCTTGGCGTTCGCGCCGAGAACATCACCTTGGTCGATCTTGACGGCGTCATTCGCGAGGACCGCGGTGATTTGGATCACTGGCGCCGGACCTTCGCGCGCCCGGCGAGCGATCCACGCCGAACGCTTGAGGAGGCCGTCGCCGATTCGCACGTGCTGATCGGTCTCAGCGCCGGCGGCATCGTCAGCGAAGCGATGCTGAAGACCATGGCCGAGCGGCCCATCGTGTTTGCGCTCGCCAACCCGGACCCGGAAATCGGCTATGAAGCGGCGCGTCGCGCAAGGCCCGACGCCGTGGTTGGTACGGGCCGCACCGACTTCCCGAACCAGGTCAATAACGTCCTCGGCTTTCCCTACCTCTTTCGCGGCGCCCTCGATGTGCGCGCCACACACATCAACGTGGAGATGAAGGTGGCCGCGGCACGCGCCCTTGCCCGCCTTGCGCGCGAAGGCGTGACGGACGCCGTACTCGAAGCCTACGGTGACGATTCGATCAAATTTGGCCGCGACTACATCATCCCCAAGCCCATGGACGCACGCTCGCTCCATTGGGTGGCCCCGGCCGTGGCGGAGGCGGCGATGGAGTCGGGCGTTGCGCAGGAACCGCTCGACGTGCGCGAGTACCGCCATTCGCTGTTGCGCAAGCTGAGCCCTACGCGTCGGGTCATGTGGCACGTCACGGGCGTTGCCCGAAAAGACCCGCGCCGCGTGGTCTTTCCCGAGGGCGAAGAGGACGCGATCCTACGGGCCGCGGATATCGTGCAGAGCGATCGCATCGCCCTGCCCGTACTCCTCGGACGACCGCACGTGATCAAGCAGCGCGCGGCGACGCTTGGCATCGACATGACGGGCGTCGAGATGGTCGACTCTGAATCGCTACCGAAGCTCGACCACTACACGGACGTCCTGTGGGAAAAGCGGCAGCGCCGAGGTCTTACGCACACGCGCGCCCGCCGCCAGCTTGAACGCAGCCGCACGACCTACGCGATGACGATGCTGGCGGCCGGCGATGTGGACGGCGTGGTCTCCGGCTTGACGTCGTCCTACCCGGAAACGATTCGGCCGGCCCTTCAGATCATCGGTACGGCGCCGGGCGTGAAGCGCGCATGCGGTTGCTACATGGTGATCACCAAGGACGGCGTTCGCTTTCTCGCCGATACCACCGTCAACATCGATCCCGACGAGGACACGCTTGTCGAGTCGGCTTTGCTCACCGCGGACCTCGCCCGAGAGCTTGGCGTCACGCCGCGCGTGGCGATGCTCTCGTTTTCCAACTTTGGGGACGCACCGCACCCGGCCCAGGCCAAGGTGGCGCGGGCGACGGCCGCGATTCGGCGCCGCCGCCCGGACCTGGAGATCGACGGCGAGATGCAGGCCGACGTCGCGCTCCTCGAGTCGGCCCGAGGACCGTACCCGTTCATGCGCCTTTCGGGCCCGGCCAACGTGCTCGTCTTTCCCAACCTCGGTGCGGGCAACATTGCCTACAAGCTCCTCGCGTCGACGGGCCATGAAGTTGTGGGCCCCCTCGTGCTCGGCATGGCGAAGTCCGTGAACGTGCTGCACCAAGGCGCCAGCGTCTCCACGATTGTGCACATGACCTCGCTCACGGTGGCCCACGCGATTCGCCTCGACAGCGGCCGCGCAAGCCTTCCGCCGTCGCTAGGCTAGCGACTACCGAGCCGAGCTAAATTCCAGCGCGCCAACGTCGACCTGGCCGTCGCGTGGGTGGTTGAAGAAGTCGTCTTGAGGAAGGTCGTCCATCGTCGAATCGCCGGCGTTGATCGCGGCGCTATCCGGCGCGATGGCGAAGATACCGCGGCTGATGTCGAGGGTGATCGCCGGGTCGGCTTCGATGACTTCGCCCTCCTCCGAGCCGGGACGCCCGCCGAAGACGAGGTTGTTGCGAACCACGGTGTATCCCTCGCCGCCGAAGTAGTCCTTGGACGGGTCACTCAGGTGCACGATGTTGTTCACGAAGACCGTGCTTAGGGCTCCTCGCCGGTCGATGATGAAGCCCTTTCCCACGGTGTTATAGAGCGTGTTGTTGACGAATACTCCATGGCCGTTGCGGTTGAACATCGCTGGAAAGTCGTCTTGGCCGCAGGCCACCGCAAGGTTGTTGTAGACATAGGTCGGCTCCGGTTCGACGGGCTCGCCCTCGTCCCAGGACTGATCGAACACAGCGATCGCGCGGCTCGGTGAGCCAGAGCAATCCACGACGTTGTGGTGAATGCGGTGCGACTTGAGGTACTGGCCGTCGCCGCAGCGGTCTTCTTGGTGGTTCACGATGAAGTGGGGCCCTCGATCGAAGGAGTTGTCGAACGAATGGTTGTACGCGACTTCGGCGCCGCGCGTATGGGCGCAGCCGTTGAGGTAGATCGAGTGATCGAGACGGTTTCCGGAACGTGCGCCGTGCACGGCGTTGCCCAGGATCACCGGGCCGTCGCCGGCGATGATGATGCCCGTTCCGGAAACGAAGTTGGTGGTTCCAACGAGATCGTTGCCGACGGCGCGCCCATAGGGGCCGACGGCGATGCCCGTACCAAAGGCCATGCTGTGAACCTTGGCGATCGTGATGTGACGTGAGTCGACGTCGATGCTGCGGTTGAAGTTCGCCCGCGTACCGTCGGTGATCGAGTCAAACATGGCGATTTCGTTTGGGTAGCCGACGAAGGCGATGGGCGCGTCGGCGGTACCGGATGTTTCGGTGTCGCGAATCCAAATGTTGGCTTTGCCGCCGTTGTACTTTCGGTTGAAGACGCCTTCGCGCAGGTAGGCGATGTCTCCTGGCTGCATGGTGTCGATGAAGTCCTCGGGGTCGCCAAAGGGATCGTCGATCGTGCCCCGTCCGTTGCCCTCGCCGGCGTTTGCGTCGATGAAGAAGATGCGTCCTTCGCCGATGCGAAAGGGAAGGGCGTTCGACTCGACGCCGTTCACGCTGACAACGATCTCGCCCTCGCCCTCGTCGATCCCATCGTGCAGCTGAAAGGTGATGGTCTGCAGGAAGGGCACAGGGTTGTTCGTTTCGCCCCAGTCATCAACATAGTCGGCTTCAGCGCGTAGCTCCGTACCGTTGACGCGGACAAAGCTGTCGCCCCGTTCATTTCCGAAGTTGCGGCCCCACACGGTGACAACGGCGCCGCGCGTCGGTTCGGCACCGCTCCAGCCCGAGTTGGGCGCAAAGGTGAGGTCGACGAACGCGAGCACCGGGTTGCCCGCTGGGGGCACCAGCAGACCGCCGTCTACGCCCGCTTCGGAGCCCACTCCGGCATCCACGGGCACAAGTCCGGCTTCCCGGCCCCCATCGGGGCGGTCGATTGGCTGGTCAGGCTGCCGTGCGTCGACCGGTAGAGCCTGGTCGAGCACTTCCATGTCGCTCCCAGCCCCCGCGTCAGGGTTCGCTCCCGGCGGCGCGTCGTCGCCGCAGCCCAGGGCGAGGCAGCATAGGGTGAGGGCGAAGGCGTAGCGTTCGTTCATGCCTTCAAACGTAGGAGAAAGCGCGCGAAGCTTAGCGCGAACGTCAGCCCGTTTAAGGCGGATTCAGACGAGCGCGCGGCGTTGGTCCGCGAGCAGCTCGATCACGATTTCCCGGTGCCGCGCGTGCATGTCCTTGTTCATCGCGTGGTCGTTGGCTTCAAAGACTTCCATCGTGGCGTCGAGGCCCAACTCGCGGAGCCTCGCGATGAGGGCCACGGCGGGGCTCGCCTTCACGATCGGATCGCCCCGGCCGTGCATCGCGTGAATCGGCGGGTAGACCTTGCCCTGCTGCACGTTCTCGTCGACGAGAAAGTTCGGCATCCATCCGGCAACAGGAACGGCGCCGCCGATGCGCGGCGCGTGCCGAAGGGCCAAGGCAAGGGTCATCATGGCGCCCTGCGAAAAGCCCGTCACCACGGGCCGTCCAAGGGTGGGGCGGCGGCTGACCAGCTCGCGCAGCATTTTGTCGACCACGTCCGACTGCTCGCGAATGTAGTGGCCGAGCACCTTCTCGTCGCGGCTTCGGTCCGTCACGCTGAGCGGGTACCACGTGTAGCCATCGCCGAGCCGGTCCGGCGCCCAGGGAAAGATGAGGCGCGTTTGGGGCGTGCCGCCGTGGTCGCCCTGGGGGAGGTGCGGTTGGTCGCCGCGCCCATGAAAGTGCACGAGCATCGGAAGTCGATCGTCCAGCTCGGCCTTGCCGAGCACCACCTCCGTAACGCGGAGCCCCACGAGTTCATGTTCACGAACCTGCACGAAGCGGCTCCCTTCGGGCGGAGGTGCGTAGGCCCCGCTGAGTGATTTCAGTGTGTTGCCCGGCCGATCCGTGAGGTGGACGGAGCTGAGGACGCCGAGCGTTCCAAGACCGGTAGCCTGAAGCCATGCGCGTCGGCCGCGTCGGCCGATCACGCGTTCGCCCCGAGGCGTGGACGTTGTTGCGCCGTGATCCGGATGGGGCATCGCTTCCATTCTGTGGCCAATCGCGTGCAGACCCCAGGGACGGAACGACCGGCGTCCAAGGAAGCCGCGATAAGGGGGTTCGGTCCAGCAACCGCGCTGGTGCTCCGGCCAGAGGAATCGGTACCCAATGACTGCCGTGCTAAATGAGCGGCGGGAAGTTCTGGCAAGCGACGTTGAAGGTGTTGAGGGCTGTTTCGAGGCTGCCGGCCAAGTCGCCGTCGCAAATGGACGAAAATACGGCGTTCTCGCCGGCTTGGCGCACGAACTCCTGAAGACGCGTCGCTTCCGTGGCATCGCCGAAGCGGGACGAGCACGTGCCGGGACCCGGACCGGCGATCACGGACATGGCCCATCGGCCCCGGTCGCCTTTGGCGCTGTCGAGGGCCGCGAGCACCTGACCGATCGGCGTGATCGTTGGGGCGTCGGCGTTGCAAATGTCGGCGCCGGCAACGGGGTTGCTGAAGTCCACTTCGAGGCGGAGCGTGTCTTCGGGCCGGGAGCAATCGTCTTCGTCCGTAAGAATGATGACCGCAAGCAGGGCGTCGTTACGGAAAAAAGCGCGGTTCGAGTTGTCGGCGACGCGGTCCGCGACGGCGAACTGGGTCATGAGCAGGGGCATTTCGGTTCCCGAGCCACTCGTACCAACGTTGGCGAGGCAGGAGAACTTGCCCGTCACGTCGGGGTCAACGCTGTCGATCCAAGGCTGGGTCATGCCGCACTCGGCGGGCTGAAGGAGCCGGCCGGACGGGCCGTCCTCCATGATCGTCATCGACTGGGGCGGCTGGCCGGGCAGCCCGAACACGATCTCCGTCGTCAGGTCCTTGCCGGTCGTGGTCACGGCGACGCGGTAGTCGAGCGGGTTGCCCGCATCGGTCCGAAACTCGTTCAGGACCTCCACAAAGCGCGGAAAGTTCGTCGCGAGGTTGCCCTGCTCCTCGGCCATCGATCCCGAATCATCGACGACGAAGAGAATGTCCATCTTCTGGCAGGTGTCTTCCGCGGGAGGCAGCTCGGGGGTGTTGCCGTCGATCATCCCCGTTTCCGCGCCGCCGCCGAGGTCCGGATCGGGCCCGCCATCGCGGGTCACGACGCGCGAGTCGCTGCCGCAGCCAAAGAGGCAAAGGACGAGGGACAAGGTAAGGAAAACGCGCACAGGACCTCCAAGGCGCCCACTATAGCCGCCCAATTTGTTCGCGTCACATGAATGCCAAACCGATCGCTCCCCGTCTTTGGCCTCAGTCGCGGCGGTCCGAGATGATGGACGCCTCAAGGGTGTTTGAGGCGTTTCCGGACCGGTCCCGGGCCTCGAAGCGAAGCGCAAGGGTGCCTTCGCTCGGAGGCTGGAGCTGCAGAATGACGTTGACGCGACCTTGGGTCAGGCCCGCAGCGCCACTCACCGCCACCGTCTGCGGAGGCGTGCCATCGACGTCCACGCGGAGCTCGAGTAGGTCGCCATCGGGATCGGTAAAGTCGATGTCGGCCCGGACTTCGGTGAGTTCGCCGGCCCAGACCCGGTCGGGCGAGAGCGTGACGTTGGCCAGAGTGGGCGGCGAACCCTCGCTTGCGCATCCCCAGAGAACGAAGACCAGCCATAGCGTGTGCTTCATGGCGCGGACGATGACGGTCGACGGATGTTAATTCGAATCAATTGGCGATGATCTCGCACTCCTGTTCGAGACGGTAGCCGCCGTGAACCCGCTGCAGTCCGTCGCCCACGACCCGCTTGCGAAGCTCGGAGACTGCCACGCGCAGCCGGCGGCGTTTTGACGCTATCGAGCTTTGGTCGTCGCCCCACGCGCGCTCGATCAGCTGCTCGTCCGAAGCCCCTTTGCCCTCGGACCATGCGCATACGAGAGTCCACAGCAGCCGCGAGAGCTTGCTGTGCTCCCGAAGATCAAACGGTCCTTGCGACGTGTAGCCGCTGAGCGCCCCCAGTTCGACGGCAAGCGTGTTCGGAGCCGGTGCCTCGGATCGTGATACGAACTCGTGCAGGAGTCGCCGTGTCGATCGCACTGCAATACGCCCGTCGTCCTCGACCCTGGGGGCCGCCTCGATCCGTTCGTGCGCCGAGCAGAGATGAAATAAACGCTCGCGTCGCCCGTTCGCTTGGGACGCCGCTCGTAGGTCGCTTGCTACATGAAGTACCTCCAATGCGTTGGCGCGTTGCACGTCGCCCGTCGCCCTCAGCGAACCGAGCGCCGCTTCCAGCCTTAGCGGATCGGTGGCTTGCCAAAAGAGTGCTGCACGCAGCGCGGCAAACTGGTGCGAAAAGCGTTCGAGGCCAAGGGCCGTGCACTCCACCGCCGACGAACGAAGCCGTTGAGGCGACGCCGATTTTCCCTGCTCCGCGAGGCACCACCCAAGGTACCCGGCGTAAATGGCTGCTACCGATCGAATCGATGCCGCCCGCGCGCGGTCGATCGCTTGCTCAAAGGACGCTTCGGCGCTTTGCAAAAACCCGAGGTCAAACTCGATGTTGCCTCGCAGTCCGAACAAGAGGCAGAGCTCCGCGGCGCTGTAGGTGAGCCCCAGGCCGATGGCGTGGTGAAGGCTGTCCAGGGCGTCCCGGAAGCGTTCTTCCGAACAGCGAAGTGTCGCCTCGACGGCGTAGACCAGCGCGCCGACCCTCGCGCTTGGATCGGCGTCAAGGAGGGCCTTCGCTTCCCGCAAGGCATCGCCGGCACGCTGGTCGCGTCCCTGTAGCTGGTAGAGCCGCGCGAGATGGGCGCACCCGGAAGCGCGCCATGAAGCTTCCCGAGCCTCAGCGGCGAGTTTCGCATAGAGCGCCACCGCGTCATCGAGCCTGCCCGCGGCGCGATGACCCGCGGCGGCGGCCGCGAGAACGCTCGGTTCCGGCATGCGCGCACACCAACGTTCCACCACCGCGAGCACTTCCGCATCGGTCCCATCGGCGTTGAAGAGGCGGGCCAGCGCGACGGAGGGCCAGGGCGTGTCTTCCTCCAGACGCGCGCGAAGCTCCGCCGCGTGCGTGCGAATCTGCTGGAGCGTCTGCCCATCGGCGGCTTCCGCCCAGCCTCGAAGATCGTCTGGAACGGGTGTCATCTTGCCATGCGACACCCGGTGCGAGGGCTTATTCCTTGACGTCGCCGCGGGCGAAGATGCTTGCGACGTAGGCGAGCACGTCCGTCGCGGACTGCTCGTTGTAGCCGTAGTGCTTCACCAGGCGGCCCTTGATGATGTCGATCTTCTCCTGCGTCTCCTTGTCGATGACGTTCGACGCAAAACCTCGGAGGTTGATCGAGTCCTTCTGGTCTTCGAAGAGCTTCAGCTCGAAGGCTCGGCGCAGGCGGTCGATCGAGTCGTAGCGAAAGGGCTTCTTTTCCAGCGCGTAGTGACCGATGTGGTTGAGAATTTCGCGGCGGAAGTCGTCCTTGAGGCCTTCGTCGATGCCGATCTTCTCTTCGACGGAGCCCATCAGATGCTCGTCCGGTTCCTCGTCCTTGCCCGTGTACTTGTTCTTCACCTTCTGCTTCATCAAGTACGCGCGCATGTTGTTGACGTAGTTCGTCGCCAGCCGCGTGATGGCCTCTTCGTCCGAGGAGATCGCGCGCTGAACCTCGTTCTTTACGATGTCGTCGTATTCGCTCTTCACGACGCCGATGAGTTCCTGGTAGCGCTTCTTCTGTTCGTCGCCGCTGATCAGCGAGTGGTGCTGCAGGCCCTTTTCCAGTTCGTTCAGGACCATGAAGGGGTTGATATATCCCTCGTCTCCGTCGCGAACGAGCGCGTTGCTGATCTTGTCCTGAATGAAGCGCGGTGAGACGCCGTCGAGGCCCTCGCGGGTCGTTTCCTTGCGCAGCTCCTTGACGTTGTCCTGCGTGTACCCGGGCAGCTCCTTGCCGTCGTAGAGCTTCATCTTTTGCAGGACCGTGAGCTGGTGCTTCTTCGGTTCTTCGAGGCGCGTGAGCACGGCCCACATGGCGGCGACTTCCAGCGTATGGGGCGCCACGTGTTTGCCGCGAAGCCGCTCGGCGCTGAAGTCCTTTTGATAGATCTTCACCTCTTCGCTCATCTTCGTGATGTAGGGCACGTCGATCTTGATCGTGCGGTCACGAAGGGCCTCCATGAACTCGTTGTTCATGAGCTTCTTGTATTCGGCCTCGTTTGTGTGGCCGATGATCACTTCGTCGATGTCCGTTTGGGCGAACTTCTTGGGCTTGATGCGCTGCTCCTGCGTGGCGCCGAGCAGATCGTAGAGGAACGCGACGTCCAGCTTGAGCACCTCGACGAACTCGATGATGCCGCGGTTGGCCACGTTGAACTCGCCGTCAAAGTTGAAGGCGCGCGGGTCCGAATCGCTGCCGTACTCGGCGATCTTTCGGTAGTTGATATCGCCCGTGAGCTCCGTCGAGTCCTGGTTCTTTTCGTCCTTCGGCTGAAACGTGCCAATGCCGATGCGGTCCTGCTCGCTGAGCAGCAGGCGCTTTACGCGCACGTGGTTGTTCACCACCTTGCCCCAATCGCCGTCGTACTTGTCGAGGAGCTCGCGAAAGATGTAGCGGCAGGCCGGGTTCAAATCGCCCTTGACCTTTATGCGGTGCTCGTCGTTGCCGAGCTTTAGCTCCGCCATGACCTTTTCGCGCCATTCGATCGGAATCAGCCGCAGCGGCTCGTCGTGCATCGGGCAAGGGAAGGTCGCATCGCCGCCCGCGAGGCCCGTCCCTTCGAGGCCGACCCACTCGTAGGTGTAGAGGGCGCCCTCATCGGTGCGCGAGTAGGCCTCGAGGCCCTTCTTCAACAGGCGGGCGATCGTGCTCTTCGACGAACCGACGGGGCCGTGAAGCAGGATGATGCGCTTTTCGGGCCCGTAGTTCTGAGACGCGGCGCGCAACACGTGCACGAGGCGCATCAGCGGAATGTCGAGGCCGAAGATGCCGTCCTTTCCGTGATCGATCGGATCCGAGAAGAACGGGTAGCGCACCAGGCGCTTCTTGTTGTCGATGTACTCCTCTTCGCCGTAGGAGACGACCATGTCGTAGATGCGCTGAAAGGCGTTGCGCGTCACTGTCGGGCGTTCCCGTACGATCCCGAGGTAGTCCTCGAAGCTGCCCTCCCAGTGGAGATCGCGGTAGCGGTCGTAGTCCTGAAGGGCGGCAATGCGTGAGACGAGTTCGCTCATGAATGGTTCCTTTGGCGGCGGAGGCCTGAAGACAAGCTACCGCGGCGAGGGGCGGACGAACAAGCTCGTCGGCGCGGCATGTGCATCCCGCTCCTTATTCGCCTTTCAGCCTCAAAGACGATCCGCGGTACCGGCTCGCTTTTTCCAGGCGTTGATCCATTCGCGCAGTCGCTTCCGGCGCGGCTTTAGCCCGCCGACCCAGTCGCCATAGGTCTCCGGCGCAAGATCGGTCATGTACTTGAGGGCTCGAATTAGCGCATCGTCGTGGGGTCCGCCGGCTTGCCGGAGAAACCAGCTTGTCGCTCGCTTCGCGGCCTCTGGATGCCGAAGAAAGAGGTGTTCAAGCCTTTGATTCGTCCGAAGTGCGCGGGTTTCTGGGTGCGTACTTTCCGCTTCGGGCGTTCGCTCTGTGGCTGCCGGCGGGGTGACGAGCGCGCCGTGCCTTAGCAGCTTGGCGCGTGCCTCCAAGAGCACCATGAGTTCCACCGGTCGGGAGACCAATCGTGGACTGATCGCCAGCCGCTCAGGGTCGACCCGAAGTCTCGCAACGAGTGTCCTGCCTTCTCTTGGGTCAAACTGAGCCGCGAGCATTCCCGCCCGCCGTCCGAGCTCGCCCTCGGGCATTCGCTTCCATTTGCTGGGCGCCCCGGTGAAGGCAGGTTTCTTACCCGGCTTGTCGAGGAGCGGGCCAAGAAGAACGTCTTCGTCCGTATCTTCACCGCGAAGCCACGCCGCGATCGCACTCGCCCTTTCAGGTACGTGCGTCTCGAGCCACTCTTCCGCGAGTCGCAAGTACAGCGATGTGAGTATCGCATTGGGGAGATAGGGCGCGAGCTTCTGGGCCAACGTTGGCTCAAGTCGATCGAGCCGATCTCGAATTCGTTGCCAGTCCGGATCGGCATGCTTTGCCATCTCAATGAGCTGCGGCGTGGTGCCCAAAGCGGCCTCGTACATCGGCAACATGAACGACTCGCGCGGACCGAACCCATCAAGGTAGGCCCACGCGCCCTCAATCCAGTGGGATGGTGGATCTTCTGGAAGCGCCTTCACTATGAGCTCCCATCCCTGATGGCCCGTGCCCTCGGCGAAGCGGAGCGCGCGAATGACCGTTTCGGGCACCGGTGAAAGCTCATCCGTGTACTTCAGGAAGTGACGGATATGCTCGCTTTCGTCGCGCTTGCCGACGGCGACGAGAAGACGCCGCATCATGGCGTGGTCGTCCGGAATGATCGCTTCGATGAGGGCGTCGAGGATCATGGACGGCGTCATCAGGTAGGGTGGTATCTGATCGATCCGTCCTACGATGTAGTTTACATCCTTGATGGTGGCGCCTCGCTTCATCATCGCGATGCGCACATTCCGCGCGTCGTTGAACTGCACCGCGTCGAGTGCATCTTTGTGGGTTTCGTAGAGCTCGCGCATTTCCTCGTGGTCCGCGTAGCGTCGACGATATCGGGCGACTAGCTGGAGACCTTCATCGCGTCGGCCCAGCGCGAAGAGCAAGCGGGCGTGCACGTTGACGCACGCGCTGTTGCGAGGGCCGAGCGATTGTGCCCATTCGATCCAGTCTACGGCTTCCTTATGCAGTTCGGGGGCGCGCGAAAGAGCCGCAGCGGCGGCGTGGTAGAGGTGCCCCTGCGTGATCGTCGAGTGGCTGTGGCCAGGTAGACCGAACTTGCGGTAGTTGGTCCGCACGGCGATCCATCGCTGGAGTCGATCGAGCGCCTCGCGAGCGCACAGAGCGTCGTCGTGGTCGTCGAAGACATGAGCGCACGCGATCAAGCCTTGGATCTGTGTTTCAAGGGCCGGGTAGTTTCGCGCACATTCGCGCCATACGGAGATGGATGGCTTCTTTTTGAGGAGCGGCGGAAGGCCTACGGCGCGCAAGACCTCGAATCGATCGATGTACGTCTGATGGAGGTCCCTCTTGCGTGTCATAGCCAGCCCGTTCAACGATTGTAAGCGCCAACAAGTTCGGTCCGGTTGCTCTGCTGTTCCGGTCCAATCCAGGGTCCCGAAGCTTGGCCCCAGCAGACAACGCCGCCCTCCTCAATCAGGGCGCAGGCGTGCGTTGCGGATAGGCCGACGTCCGAGGCGTCTTGGACGCCAACGACTTCATGGACGTGAAAGCGCATGTCTTCTCGGTCGGCGAAACCATCGTCGCCCGTGCTGCCTGCGAGCGGCGAACCGAACAGGCCATCCAGACCTCCGGTGTCCCCCCAACACCGAACGCGGCCGTCCGGACCGGCGGCGCACGCCAAAGAGTCGTAAACGGAAACGGCACCGGGACGTGCCAGCACTGCCGTGGAGGGTTCGAGTCGCCGGCAGTGCACAAGGCCACTTCGAAGCTGTACGCAGGGTTTGTTGTCGAACGCAACATGCTCACGGCGAACGCTCCCCGACGGTGCGAGTTCAGAATCGCGGATGGCAACGGCGCGTGCTAAACGGTTTGGCGGCCTACTCGGACCCCAGCTTTCGGGGGTTCGCCAGCTTTCGGCGCCCCAATAGAAGAGCCCGCGGCGCGTTGCCGCGAAGATGCCGTCACTGCCGCCCGAGAGCGCCTGCACACCCGTCAACCTCCGGCCCTTGGCCTGCTGCACCGGTTCGAACGTGGTTTCTTCTGGACGGGTGAAGGGGTGGTCGCTCGGACGGCTACAAAGGACCGTGCCCCCCCGGCGCAGGAGGCACACGCGCTCTTCATCGTTTGCTTCGGTCATGATTTCCAGATCGATGACGTTACGAATGGCGGGGAAGGGACGGGGGGCTTGTCGGCCTGATTCCCGCTCCCAGCAGGCGACGCGACCGCTGCGCTGACGCGCACAAATCCCCGATCGGTGCGCACGGAGCTGCACGACATCGCGTAGGCCCGGCACTTCCCAGATCTCGTCCGGTCCGCCTGAGCTGCCCCAGCAGCGGACCGCACCGGCGCGTGTTCGAATGCAGGTGAACGCATCGCCGACGGCGACTTCCGCGGCGTTCTGAACGCCGCTGACGCGGCGCGCTTCGCGCGGTGAGTGGCCCCAGCGGTAGAGCTGGCCGTTCTCGGTGAGCGCCGTCGCGCCCCAACTGGAGACGGCGACCTTGCGTATCGCAGGGAGCCCTTCGACTACCGTCGATTGGAGGCGAGCCGGTCCCTCGTCGATGGGGACCGAAGGACCGCGAAGACCGCTCCAGTTGGTGCCCCAGCACCGAACGGTTCCGCGGGCCACGGCACAGCCGAGATGGCCAAAGAGCGACGCCGTCGACACGTTTCGCGCCACCGTTTGAAAGCGCGCGAGCTCTGCCGCGCTGCGCGGAAGAATCGTGCGAAAGGGGCGGCGGGGATCGAGCGTCGGAGGCGCGAGCGCACATTTCAACTCACCCGTTCGGCACAGAATGCACGCCATCACGCGGGCGACCTGCGCCATGTGTTGATCCGCCCAAGGGCGCATGAGTGCTGCCACATCTTCGGGGCCTTCAAGGGGTGTGACCGTCACACCATCGGCCTCGATGCACGCGGCGCCGCCGCGCCTCGTGGCCCCGCAGACGTGTGTCGAGTCTTCGCCGAAGCCGTCCGAAAGCTGGGTAAAGCGCACGCGCGTGCGTACGCGGCAGTAGACCGAGCCGTGGTCGGGAGGGCCAAGGCGGAGCGATGCGGCGCACGCGCCCGCGGGCCGTTGGCACGCCACCGTTCCGTCCTCCAATGCAAGGCAGCGTCCATCGTCGAGGATCTGCCGCACCGCGGGGGCGTCGCTACGGAGCCCCGGAAGCGGAAGCGACGGACGGCAGTGCGGTCGGCCGGTTTCGTCGATGCCGCAGACGCCCTCTTGGCGGCGCTGAAGCACGAGCGAGACGAGGGGCGGAAGATTCTCCTGCAGACGGCTTACGCGCCACCCATCGAGCCCGCGCCCACCCCAACAGCCGATCTCGTCGCCCCGCGTATAGCAGGTGCGCGATCGATGGGCGTCGATGTCTTGCACGCCTTCGAGCGGAAAGAACTCGAGGAGCGCGCTGCCGTCAATCGAGTCTACGACGTCCTCGTCCTCGTCCTCGCCCTCGTCCTCGTCCTCGCCCTCGTCCTCGTCCTCGTCGCCGACCGCCGCGCCGGACTGAGCAGCACCGACCGAACCCTGCGCCGGGTCCGGTGCACGTGGCCGGCCCACGTCCACCACGCATCGCTCGTCGCCTGCCTCGCGAACGCGAAGGCAGTGACCGAAGAGGACTGCGAACGTTTCGTTGCCCACCGCGGGCAGCCAGGACGCTTCTTGGCCGTTCGCCCTCACGCGAAAGCGCGCGATGACTCCCGGTGCGCCATTTTCCTGACTGTCGAACGACACGCTCTCGAAATGAAGCTGTAGTCCCGAGGCCAGGGTTCGAGGAACGCCGGCTCCAACTTCGACGGAGTCGAACTGAGTGGCTTCACACGAGTCGTGCGTTGACGACGTCGGCTCGTCTTGCGGCATGGCGGCGCCGCTGGTTTCGACGGAAACCGGCGGTTCACCGCCGCACGCGGAAACCAGAAGGGTCGCGATCAGCCGAGGTCGTGTCTGGAGAAGGAAGCGCATCTCTTCATCACTCAGCAATGCGTGTGCCAAGCGGGATACGATGCCCTTTATCGTCAGCTCGCTCGAATCGAACCATCGGTGTTACGCGCAACGCCGCGTGCGTGACACTGCACGTGCACCTGCGTTCACGCCGCGGCGCACCCGAGCAAGGCTTCCGAGTGCACGGCTCCCAACTGTGCGCGGCGGGAAACGCCCATCGTTTCGTCCTCCCCACCAACGCGCACCGCATTTCGTTGCTTCGCGGTTAAGCGATAGGTACTGCGGTCCGAAACCGACCGCGCGCCGCCATGCGCACTGCACGGAACGAAGCACGCCAGATCGCGTACCGAATGCGCCACCTTCGTCGTTCGTGTCTTGCCCTGACTCGCCGGCGAAACCGCATCCGAAAACTTGAGTGCGGTTGAAGACCGTTGATTGACCTGGTGTTCGTTGGGATCGCATGTCCAGATTGGGGCGCAACAAGAGCCGCCGGTGTGAGGTTCCCAATGGCAGCCCCTTCGCAAAGCTTCTAGTTTTGGATCGTGCGCCTCTCCTGCCGCGTGTGGGCTGTACTTGCGCTGTTTGCTGGCGCGGGTTGCGGTCAGCTTTTTTTGGAGGAAGTGCGCGTGGATGCTCACGTGATTGCCGTCGACCGCGGTGTCGATGGCGCGGACGAAGGCGGCGCTCCCTTGGAAGGCGGAGCGACGGAAGCGGGCCCGGACGTCTCGATGGAGGTGAGCGCGCAGGACGCCGATCAAACCCTGGACTCCGATGGAGGCGCCGACGACCTGACGCTGGATGACAGGTTGCCCGAGCCGCTAGCGCCGATTCTCTGTGGGCGATCGCTCGCGGAGCTGGAGTTCGGTGCACCGGAGCTCATGGCCGAAGTGGCCAGCCTGATCGAAGCCATCATGCCTGGGCGCCCGGGCGTGCACTTTGACCCGGCCTTCTCCGCCGACGGTCTGACGCTCTACTTCACATCCGACCATGAGTTTGAGTTCAAGGTTTGGAGCGTGTCTCGCGCGACCCTCGATGGGCCCTTCGACGCCCTCGAGCGAGCGCCGGCCGACATCAACGGCGATTTTACGTTTCGAACCGATCAGTTCGGGTTCCAGCCCGTCGAGTCGCTAAACCTGGCGGCGATCACTGCGAGCTACCCCGTCATGGACCTCGAGCCGCCGGGCCGCTCGCATGCGTTCGTGGGACGCTTCGCGGGAGGCGCCTACGAATGGAGCGTATCGCCCGTGTCCTTCCTGCACGAATCGATTTCGGACGTGCGCCTTAGCCTCGACGGGCTGCGGCTCTACTACGGGGCACCCGGCGCGGGCGAGCGGGATATCTACGTGTCGGAGCGACCGGACTTGGCCAGCGCCTTTGAAACGTTCGACCGGGTGCCCTTTGTCACGCAGGACGAGAACGATTCGGCGCCGGCGCCGGTCCGCGATCGTGACACGCTGCTTTTCGTACGTGCCGGCACCGATACGGGCGACGATCTGTTCGTCACCAACCTCGGGCTCGACGGGCGGCCCGTCGAGCCGATCGAACTCAGCGGCCTGAACTCGCCCTCCTTCGACGGTGAGCCGGTGGTTCTAGAGCTTCCCGATCGGTGCGAGCTGGTGTTTGTTTCAAGCCGAGGCGACGACTTCAAGCTCTGGCGAAGCGTGATCACTCCACGGATGGAGTGATCGCGCTTACGGTGCGCGCCGATCCGCACGTTCACTCGGCCAAGGGCTCGGCGGGGCGGGGCGCCTCCGTGGGATCGACACCGGAAACGTCGCCGCCGCGCGTCGCGCGGGTGAAACGCCCGTCGTGGGCGAAGGCGCTGAAGCGGTAGGTTGGCGTGGCGCTGGCGAGTTCGGTCACAGGAATAAAGAACGTCACCACGTTCTGCACGACCACGACCCGCACCGCGCTGGGTACGTCCTGCTGCATTTGCGCGGCGTCCACCTGGGTGGCGCGCACGGTCCATGTGCTTGCCTGATGGTTCCAAATCAGCTGGTACCAGCGGTCCGTTCCTTGAAAGTAATCCCAGACGAAGGGATCGACGGGCATCCAGTTGTTCGCGTCGTCGCCGTCCGAATCGAAGACAAGCGAGTAAATATAGGATTGGTCCGGGTCATTGTCGGGAACGTCGGCGCCGAGAATCATCGTGCCAATCCACATGGCGCCTTCGGGAAAGACGCCGGGCGTGCCCGTGCAGACCGTTCGCAGGCCGTCGCCGAAGGTGTCGCAGGGGTAGGCGGTGTTTCCGAAGAGGCTGGCGATTTGCTCCTGCGAGACTTCACGATCGCGAACGCCAAAGTTCCGAATGTCGATGAGTTCATCGAAGAAACCGCAGGTGGCTTCTGGTCCTTCGCTATCCACGCAGTCGTCGGGCGCGTCCGAGATCGCTGGACCGAAGCAGGTGCCAACCGTCTCGCGAAGCGCCGTGTTGCGAACCGGCAGCGTGCCTTGAATGTCCGCGGCGCCGGACCTTTGAATGAGCACGGAGAGCGACAAGCGGTAGCGAACGTTGATCGTTACCGCGGTTCTTCCACCGCCCGTGCACCGAAAAACGGGGTCCCAGTCGCTGGGCAAGTCAACCACCCCAGAGCGCGTTGGTCCCACGATCTCCAGGTTCTGGAGCGAGCTTGTTGCAAACTCGCCGCGAATCTCCATCGGGACCAACGTGACGAAGATGGCCGTTTGGCCGTTTCCAAAGACCACGGTTTCCTCGCCCGTGTCGACTTCGGCGTTCGCGCGCGTTTCCGTAAGGCCGCCCATGAAGGTCGCAGGGAGCGGCGACGCTTCGACGCTGACCGGCCTGACGCGCATGAAGATGAAGTCGCCGGCCGCCGTGATGAAGCTGAAGTGCGGGATCGGCAGCGAGACTTCGTTCAGCGCCGCATCCGGATCGACCGTCTCGCTTTCGATCAGCTCCACCGTGCCGTCGTCGCTTTCGAGCACGCCGATGGGCGTCGTGGACCACTCGCGGCGAAGAATGAGTGCGGCCGGCTCGCGAAAGCGAAGACCGCTCGGCAGCAGCTCGTAGCTGAGCACCGTTGCTTCGCTGTCGGTGGTGAATCGAGGTTCGACCGGCGTGACGGAGATGTCGGCCGCGCGCACGCCCTCGGGAAGCGTGTTCGGCGCAATGATCAGCTCAGCGATTCCATCTCCCGCGTCCACGCGAATCTCGTCGTGCTCCTGAAATGCCCCATCGAGCGGCGCATCGTTTCCGACCTCTTGGGCGGTCCCATCGTTTCCGACCTCGGCGGCGCCGTCGGGTGCCGCCGAATCGTCTCCGCAGGCGACAAGCGCCAGAAGCAGGAGTGCGCGCCTCATTGAAGGCTTACAAGCCGGTTGGCCACGGCGACGAGGGGCACGCCTTCGTCGTCCACGGTGAGGGCGACCGATTCCGGCGTACGCCCAACAACGTCGCCACGGATCTGGTAGGTGCTTCGTTCGCTTCCCAGCGGATAGAAAAGCTCCGGGTAGCCGTTCCCGCCAATGCTGACGGCCCCAACAACCCAGACTTGCCCATCCGGGCCCAAGGCTGCGTCGAGGTCCCCAAATCGAATCGAGTCGTCGGCGACCAGCGATGTTTCGCTCCACGATCCGTCGAATCGGCTCACGTAGAGCCCTTGGGCACGGCTGCTGACGAGACCCGCCGATGCGATCATCGGTTGGTCCTCGCCGTTGAGCAGGATCGTACCGAAGACGCCCTTGTTCTCACCGGGCACATCTTCGACCGACCAGCTTCCGGCGCCGCCGCTCGCATGGCGCAGGATGGGCGCGTCGCCGACGATCGCGAGGTAGGAAAGGTGCAGCGTTCCATCGCTGGCCACCGCGATGCGCGCGTACTCGCCGTTTTGATCTCCGTCTGCAGGTGGATCCACCGTTTCCACATCGAAGGCATCGCCGTTTCGCCGTCCGTAGCGCAGGGCGAGCGTCCTTCGGTCGAACCAAACGACGTGAACATCACCGCCCGCGTCCACCGCAATGTCAAAGTGGGTGAACATATTGCCCACATTCGAATCGCCGATGGGGATCGCTTGCCAGGTCCCGGCGAGACACG
>JBCCRV010000002.1:0-38487 GCA_039201085.1 Myxococcota bacterium
ACGCCGCCCGGCGATGCGGACTTGAAAGCACTCCCGCGTCGTCGTCCACCCTTGGCGGACACATTGCGCGCGCCTGCTGCCTACTCGCCGGCGGCCAGCTTGAAACCGGTCTTCGGGTGCTCTCCGCCCTGGAGCAAGCGAAGCCGGGCGCCGGCTGGATCCGTCACTGGGCCATTCCAGGATTTGAGGGCGTGGCCAACGGCGGAACGAACCTCAATCTCGACGTCGCCCTTGGGGCGTTGATCTCCGTGCTGCAGACCTCGCCGCCGTACCCCATGGCCAACGCGACGGACCGCGCCCTCGCGCACCGATGGGCCTCGGTGGCCCTTGCCTTTGACCGCCGCCCCATGAGCCAAGGTGAAAAGAACGCGATGGACATGCTCGTCCCCGGTCTGCTGCGCAAAGCCGGCCGCTTCAACGAAGGCCTGCAGCGGATCAAGGGCAACCCATCGGCCTACCACCGCAACGTCGCGCTTGGTGCGATGCTCCGTGACGCGGGAGATCCGGACCGGGCCGTGGATGCGTACATCAACGCGTTCAACGCGGACCGAAGCCGCGTGGAAACGCTACTCGATTCGGCCGACACTCGGCTCGACCAAGGTCGCTTCAAGGACGCCTTCGAGGTGTACTCAATGGCCGACAGCCGTGCGCCGGGCAATCCGTGGGCCGAAGCGAGCCGCGACTACGCGGCGTGGAAGATGGGCACGGGTTCGCTCGACCCGGTCCTTCAGCTCGCCCGCCGCGGAGAGCGCCGCGCCATTCAGCTCCTTGGGCGCGAATCGCCCTACGAGGGCAAGATCCCGGAACCGACGGATGCCGCGGTCGGTGCGCTGCGGAACACGCTTGCGCAAACGTCGCCAAGCAAACTGCAGTCGAAGGTCGTCGACATCACGTCGAGCAACGTGGAGTCGCCCAGCAACGCCGTGCTCTGGAAGCTGATCTGCGGCGCGGATCTCAAGTTTAAGTGGACGCGCGTGGCATCGCCCGACCCCCGCAAGCCACTCGAAACGCTGACGCATCCCGTTTGGAAACTGGAAGGCGAGCAGCTCGTGCCGGCCGTGCCTCCGCCCCGCGCCGACGTCGTCCACCTCGTGACGACGCTGAGCGCCGTCCCCTTCGACGTGAGTCGACTTTGGGCGAGCGCGAGTCACCATGCGGCCACGCTCGACGAGCCGTTTGCTCGCTCGCTCTTTGGGTGCATCTGCCATCCGGTGGCCTTGCCCCCGGGTCGGCCGCTGTCGGACGCCTTCCGGTGGGTTCCGCACGTGCAGCTGACCACAGCGTTTCTACTGGCAAACGTCGCGCCCACGCAGCCGTGGTTCACGAGCTTCCGCCGAAGCGCGCTGCTTTCGCTTCTGCTGGGTCCAATGGACTGGAGCACCAGCGCCGCCATCGTCGCATGCGCGCGGGTCGCGAAGGAGGATCCAACGGCGCGCACGGAGATTCACCAGTACTTCTCGCTGCTGCTCTCATCGATGACGCCGGATGCGCCCGTGTGCTGGAAACCAACGCTCGTCTCGGAGTGGCTTTCGCTTCCGGGGCTTACAGATGAACTGCGCGCGATCCTGCACCGCCTCGAATCGCAACGTGCTGCCTAGACCTGCCTACACCGCTCCGCCCGCGCTACGCGTAGCGAAATCGAGCCACCCGCGAGCTCGCTCCCGAGTCACCACCAACATCACCGATAAAGATCTGGAACTGCGGGTGACTCAGGTCGCCGTGAATCAGGAGACCCTGGGGCGTCGGTTCAATTCCGAAGCCCTCGCCTGGCTGAAAGAGCAGTGGCGAAGATGTTCGCGACACCACCATCAGCGTTCGGCCGTGGGGCAAGCGTCCCCGCAGGGCATCGCGAAGCTTGTGAAACTCGCGCCCGCCAGGGATATCGATCTCGAACGCATCGCCCGTATCCCGCCAGGAGACGCCCAACATGACGGCGGACTGGGCGCTTCCCTCGCGCGCAGCACGTGCCGCACAGCGCTCACGGAACGCGGCGTTGGCCATCGCACTCGGTCGGTCGAGGGCGCTGAGAAGGAGCGGTTCGTCCTTCGCGTACTCTTCCAAGAACGACTCGCCGAACCAGGTCTCAGCCCGATCGAGCTCGAGCTGGTCCACGCCGACAAATCGGCGTACCTCGATCGCACCGTGTGGCGTCGAAATCGACGGCAACGCCGGATCGCGCCCCACAACCAAGCCGACGAGATCGGTTTGGGGCATCATCGCGTGGTGCTCGGGTTGAAAGGCCGAACAGGTGATCGGCGCGTGGCAGGGCATCACGTCGCCGACGATCAGGTCCTTTCCCGACGAGAGCACGTAGCGCGCCATGTGGCGAAGCAACGCGTCGGCCCAAGGGCTGGGATCGGTACCTGCCGGCAGCGCGATCGAATACTCGTGCTGCATACCCTCGCGAAACGAGCTCGGCGAAAGAACGTGGCTGAACCCGTAGGTGACCAGCAAGGTATAAGGCGTTGGCCCCGGGACGGACACGATTCCGACGGACCAAACGGGCGGGCCCCCGGACATGAAGTTCACGATGCGCCGAGGATCCATGGCGTGCATCACTTCGCCGCCGAGCGACGAGAGTGCATTGTCCATGATGGTGACGACATCGTCTCGCACCGGCCGGTCGCTGCCGCCCTTCAGTTGCATCTGGTAGGACACGACCTTCGACCCGTCGGGGTTGGTGCGAACCTCAGGTTGAATCGCCGGAGCGGGTTCCGCTTTCTTCTTCTTTCCAAACGGCCAGAACGCCATCGCCACCTCGCGCAGACGCTAACGACTTGGCGCCAACACAACAATAGGCTCCGGGCGCTAACTCCGCCTCGAAAAATCCCGTAAGGTCGGCTCGATGCCGCTCTTCGAATCGCTGGTTGTCGTGCACGTCATCGTCGGAACGGTCGGCCTGCTCGCTTTCTGGGTGCCGATTGTGGCCCGTAAGGGCGCGCGACCGCACCGACGCTGGGGTCGTGTGGCGTGCTACGGCTTTATTGGCGCCGGCACCCTAGCCATCGCGATGGCGTTGCTCTCGCTCTTCGGGCCGGAGGTGCGCATTCCCGAGATGACCGACCGGGACGCCTTCAACGGCCTGCTCGGCTGGATGATGCTCTTTCTCGGCTTGTTGACCATCGGTTTTGCGGACTACGGAATCGCCGTCGTCAAACACAAGCGAGAACACGCCCGCCTTCGCGCACCTCGCTATCAAATCGTGATCGCCTCAGTCGTGATCTCGGCGCTGTGGTGCGCATGGTTTGGCTTTCAAATCGGCGAGGCCACGATGATTATGGTCGCCGCCTTCGGCCTCGCGGCCATGACGACGCAGCAGCTTTTCATTTGGCGAAGAACCGTCCCGCCGCGCGCGTACATCGAGCAGCACTTCCGGGCGCTCCTCGGCATGGGCATTTGCGCCTACACCGCGTTTCTCTCAGTCGGTCTAATTCGGCTCGTGCCCGAGCTGGTCTTCAACCCGATCGTATGGGCGGGCCCGAGCGTCATCGGCGTCGGCTTGATCCTCTACTACACCTTCATCGAACGCCGGAAGAAGCAGAAGGTCGCCGCCGCCTGATCGGCTTCGTGAGTCCCGCGTTGCCCAACGCAGGGATCACTCCCCCTGTGGTGAGGCACTCGATCGCAATCGCAGAAGCACCGCCGTAACGCCGATCATCCACCCCGCATACACGGCGGCCACCGTTCGCTCGTACGCACCCTGCCACGCATCGGAAATAAACAACGTGAGAGGGATCAAGAGCATCCAAATGGCAAGGGCGACGGCGCTCGCCCGTCCAAGGGGCATCGACAGTCGTGCGAGCCCCGGCCGAAGCACAGCGATCACGCATCCCTGAAGGCTCGCGACGATCCACAGGGGCACCTTCGCCGCCGTGGACGCCAAGGTCACCCCGTCCGTGAACGCGAAGTACCACGCGAGAAAGATCACTCCCGCGCCCGTGGCGACGAGCAACGTTCGAGCGAGGCGCCAGAGCCGCCCGCCATCAACGTCCCGTATGCCACGAGCGAGCGCGATATGCGCGAAACCGAAGAGCACGAGCTCAAGTCCGTGAAGCCAGGCAAGCTCATGTTGGCTGAGCTGGCTGATCGTGGTGGCTGCGGGGTCCAGACCATTGACTGCCAGCACGACGACGTGAAGCAGCGGCGTCAGAAGCGATCCGATGAATGCAAACCTGACCCACATGAGATCCTCACGCCGCAAGAGAGCCGCAAACGCTGCGCATGGTCGGAGCCTAACGCAGTTCAGTGCCCTGCTCTCCTATCTGCCTGTCCGCATATCGCAACTGCCCTTGCGCCCGGCTACGGCTGACAGTCGAATCATCGCCAGAGCTAAGGCGAGATCAGTGGAACGTTGGGGCCACGGGTGCCAGGAAGCGCGCATGAACGACCTACAAGGCGCGCTCGATGCGGCCGATCCCTTCGCCCAGGTGCGCGAAAATCTGGATGCGATGCAAGCACTGGACCTCGAGGGACTGAGTCCGCAGGCCAGCTTGGAACGGATTGCCGTGGGCCTGAGACTCGCCCAGGAGGCCCTCGCGGCGCATCCGCGCTCTGGCGTATCCCCGCTTGCGGTGCTGGTTCAGCTGGAAGCGGCGTGGCTCAGGGCGGAGACCGCCCGCGTTAGGCGGGACGACGACGCTGAGTTCAAAGCGCACATGGAAGATGCGCTCATGCGCATCGATCGGGCACTCATCGCGGCCCAAGGACTCGCCGCGCCGCTCGTGGAAGTTCGCGGCCTTTGCATGCGCGGGGTCATACTGGCGAACCTTGGTCAGCCCGAATCCGCTTTGTCGCACATGGACGAAGTCATCGCAGTTCTTGGGCCGCACGTCGCGGCGATGGAAGAGCAAGCGGCGCGCATCGGGCCCGAGGCTGCAGCGCTCCTGGATCGGCACATCCACGCGCGCGACTTGCTCGCCGACGCCCGCAAGGCTCGGCAGGAGCTGGCCCCGATGGTCGCCGCGATGCGCGACGTGGCCACAGAGCTCGAAGCGGCCCTCGACGCGGCGAGTCAGTCGTCCGACCCACGGGGAACGTTCGAGCGCATGCTCGCCGACGGCGAAGAGGACGACCTATCCGCGGCTCTGCCCCCAATCGTGGTTGGGCTCGTACTTGCTGTGCTTTTGGCTTCCGCGAGCTTCCTCCTTCTCAGCGGATGGATGAAGTGGTCGGGCGTGGCCATCGCGGGTCTGGTCGTGTTCTTGTGCATTTCCGCGATGCTCCCGACCAACGAGGTTTAGGGGGCGTCGGCATTCGCGGTTCGTTTCGAGGTCAGATCTACGCATCGAACTCCCAGCGGCGGCGTTCCAGTGGGAGGTCCGCGCCCAAGCGCGTCAGCTCCGCGTCCGCACCCTTTCGAAGCGCTTCCGCTTCAGACGTGGACCCCTTCGCTTCAAGGAGCGACGCGTGCGTGAGCTGCGTCGTCGCTCGCTCGTACGGGTCGAAGGCTTCGGCTTCAAGGAACGGTGCGGTGCAGGCGATCGCGGCATCGAGCGAACCCGCCCCCACTTCGATCATCGCGGCGATGCGCGCGATGTGCTCCGCGTCCCCAGGGTCGCCCTGCGCCCTTGCGGCGCGTAGGGCCTCGCGCGCCTCCGCAACTGCGCCGCGCGAGAGCGCAATCCGCGCCCGGGAGAGCTCGGTTTCACACGGCAGCGGTGTTTCGCCGCACAGCGACGCAACCGCGCTCGTCCAGCGCTCCGCGTCCTCGATGCGCCCATCGTGCACAGCGATCATCGCGAGGTTGTTCGCAGCGACGACCGCGGCACCTCGCGCACCGTGACGCACCGCAAGGGCGTAGGCGTGCTCCGTATGCGTCCTGGCGGTCGCCAACGCGCCGCGATTGGTGAAGCACACCCCCAGGTTGATGTTCGCCCGAACCTGGCCGTAGATATCGCTGCCTTCGGTGGAGAGCTCGAGGTCTTGCCAGTTGACGCGGAGCTGACCGTCCCAATCGCCGGCGCGCAGGTAGTTGGCGCCAAGGCGACCGCAGAGGGAGGCTTGAAAGGCCGGCGCCGTGATGCGCGACGCGATGCGCATGGCCTGCCGGCCGAGCTCAATGCCCTCCTCGTTCCGGCCGAGGCGATAACCAAGAAGCCATCCGAGCGATGCGTGGCAGCTCGCGCTCTCCATCGGGTCGCCTTCCGCGCCGATGAGGTCGACGGCCCGCCGCAGGAGCGCAAGCGCGTTCCCATTGTCGCCTTGGTCAAAGGCGGCGCGAGCCTGGAGGCGCAAGAGGCGCGCCCGCAGGACGGATCGCTCCAACTCGACGGCTTCCGAGCCAAACTGCGCGAAGCGTGCTTCCGCGTTCGGGTTTCCTTGGTCGCCGTACGCCGCCGCGAGCTCCGCCAGCACGCGCGGCCGGTCGATGCTCTCCACCGAAGGCTGGGCAAGGGCACGTTCGAGATAGGCGGCCGCCTTCGAACCACGTTGGGCGCGCTGCGCCAACATGCCCGCTTCGGCCCATGCGAAGGACGCCGTATCCGGCATTGCGAGCCGCTCCGCCAGCACCGCAACGCGCGGCAAATTGCTGGCAGGCGCGTCCCGGCTGCAGCGCGAAAGCCAGCGAAGGGCGGATAAACGCAGGTCGGCGTCGGGGCGAAGCCGCGCATCGGCCCACGCATGGAGCTGGGCCGAGGGAATGCGCATCCAGCGCTCATGATGCGCACACGACCATCGAACAGGCTCGACGAGGCCGCTCCGCAGCAAGGGCTCGATGTTGAACGTTTCGTCGATTTCCACGGGAGCACGCAGCGGGACATCGGAGCTAAAGGCGGCGATGGCGGAAAGCACTTCCGTCGCTGCGTTCGGAAGTTCATCAAACTCGGCGACAAGCGCCTGCGCGCGCAGGTCCCAGAGGCTCCCTGTGGGCGCGTCTCCAAAGCCACCGAACGCGTTCCAGACGCGCGCCCGCGCCTCTCCTTCGAGCTCCGTCAGCGGAACGTTGCACGCCCCTTCAAGGGGGGACGCGCGAACCAGGAGGAGCGCAACGGGCGCGTCGGTCTGCAGCAGGCTGTCCAGCACTTGGAACGTCAGCTCATCGACGCCCTCCGCGTCGTCGACGAATAGAATGGTCGGCTCGCCGCCGATCAACTGCTGAACGACCTCGAGCGCACCCATGACGGCGGTGCGCGCGTCGCGCGATGGCCCGGCGCCGAGGAGGCCGCCGATCAAGGCATCTTCGCCACTCGAGCCGTCCTCGAGACCAAGCGCGTAGATCGAGCTGTGAAGCCGTTCCGCAGCGCGCCACACCGGTTCCTCCGCGGGGGCGCCGGCGAGTCTGGCGGCGATTGCGGCCAACCCCTCCAGCGGCGGCCCCGCCATGTCCCTTCGTCCCTCGATGCGCACGGTGCGCGCAAAGCGCGCCAGCACTTCCTCGGCCAGCCGCGTACGTCCCGTTCCCGGCGCCCCGTGCACGACGACGTAGCGCTTCGCGGCCGCTTCTTTGAGCTCCGCGCTCACGCGTTCGACGAGTGCATCGCGCCCCACGAGCGGCACACGCGTTTGCGTTGGAAGGACAAGGGCGGACTCGGATGCGGCATCGACCGTATCCGTCGCCGCGAGGGCCGTATGCACGGTGATCAATGGCTGGTGCGTCGGCCGCGAAGCAGGCACATGCGACGTGAACGCCGTTTCATTCGCAGCCGCGGACCATGCTCGACCGGCCAGGGCGGCGCTGGGAAACCGCCGCTCCGGGTCTTCGGCGAGAAGCTTGAGCACCACTTCCGCCAGCTGCGACGACTCCAGCTCGCCGTAGCGGTTTCCGAAGTGCATCTTCGGCTGCATCGACAGGGTCGACGTGGTCTTCACGTCTGCATAGGGCGCATACCCCGCCAAGAGTCGAAAGAGGACCGCGCCGCACCCGAATAGATCGGACGCGGGCCCCAACAGCGCGCTTCCTCGCGCCTGCTCGGGGCTGAGGTAGCCGGGCGTACCGCTGACCGTTCCCAGTGCGCCGTCCGGGCTGCGCTCGTTTCGCGCTTTCGCTAAGCCGAAGTCGATGAGCCTCGCAGTTTGCTCCGCCAAGAGAATGTTGGACGGCGAGATATCGCAGTGCACGACGCCCGCGTCGTGGGCGTAGGTGAGCGCGTCGAAGAGGGCCCGGCCCACATTCACAATCGCTTCCAGGCTCAGCTCATCGGCCACCGAGTGCAAGGTTGGGCCGGGCACATACTCGTAAACCAAGAACGGTCGGCCGCCGAAATCCCCGCTGTCGAGCAGGGGTACGATGGCCGGATGACGTAGCCGCGCCGCTAGCGCCGCCTCCCGCCGAAACCAGTGGCGCTGAACGGACCGAAGGGAAGCGTGCGCGATCTTCAGCGCGCCCCGTTCGCCGGACTCCATGTGTTCCGCGAGGAAGACCCTTCCAGCGCCGCCCGCACCGATCGGCTCGCCGCGGCGCCACTGCCCAAGTTGGACAGGGAGCTCTTCGTCATCCTGGGAGTCCGAAAGGGCCATCGCAGTCTCGCTCCCACTCTATCGAAGAAGGGTCGCCTTGGGTGCAATGGAAGGGCCGAACCCGCGCCGAATCCGTGCCGAATTGAAAGAGCGCCGGCGGCGCACCGCGCTCGGCCTGCGCGCTCACGCCGGTTGGCATGAGCGCGACAGTCAACGAGCGCGACAGTCAACGAGCGCGCTGGTGAACGAGCGCACCGGTACGCGTGCTACCAGTTTTCCGTATGGGGACGCAGGTCGAGCTCGAAGGTCCAAGCCGATCGATCTTGCTCCACCAAGTAGTGCGCTGCCTTTGCGATGGAAGCGGGGTCCATGCTCTCGATCTTGGCGTCGGTCTGCGGTTCGCTGACGCGGCCGTCGAGAATCATCAGCGCTACGTGAACGCCCTTGGGCCCAAGATGGCGCGCCATCGCTTGAGCAAGACTTCGCTGCGCCGCCTTGGCGGGTGCAAAGGCCGTAGTGAAGGGCTTGCCGCGAAGCGACGCCGTGGCGCCGACGACGACGATGGCGCCATCACCGCGCTCCACCATCGAGGGGATCACCGCTTGACTCGCCATGAAGGCACCGAGCGTGTTTACGCGCCAAGCGCGCTCGAACACGTCCGCGTCAAGCTCTTCGATGTTGCCCCACGTACCCGAGCCGGCGTTGTAGATGAGCACGTTGACGGGGCCTAGCTCCGCTTCGATCGCCTTGAACACCTCCTGAACGCGCGCCTTATCGGTCACGTCGCAGGCGTACGCCTTGCCGCCGAGCTCCTGCGCAAGGGGCTCGCTCAAGTCCGTGCGCCGGGAGAGAAGCGCAACCTGATAGCCCTCCGCTGCAAACCTTCGAGCGAACGCTTCACCGTTTCCCGGACCGATCCCGCACACCACGCATACCTTGCTCATCGTCGACTCCTTTGACCCGGACGCTGCCACGAACCGCGTACCGCGCCCGGCGCGCGACATGTAAGGCAAAGCCGCAGCAACGCCACGCTTGAGCGCATTTCTGCACACCAAATCAGGTGCGTACGACGATCAACGTCGGCTCAGTTCGGCACACGAAACCCACCAAAGCTAGGAATTTCCCTTGGAACGGCCCTTGCGTTGCTCGGCGCGATGAACCGACTTCACTTCTTGACCGTGCTTTCCCTGCGGTGGCTTGATGGAATCACGCGTCTTCGTCGATGAAGCCACGGGCAGCACCACGGTTCTCGAAACCACCCTTACAAATCCGCCCGATCCAGACGCAACCTGCCCGCCCTGATGTTCGAAGTCGCGGAGCGGCGCGCGGCAGCGCAACGCAACGCCGGCTACCACGCATCCACCGGACGTCCACCGCGCGCATGCGCGTCGCCCGCTCGCGTGAGCGCGGCGATAAGCGTTCGACGCGTCTCCGCCGGATCGATCACACCGTCGATCTCGAGGTAGCTCGCAACGGCCGTCGCCTTGCCGCGCTCGTAGAGCTGAGCGACGAGCCGGTCGAAGAGCGCCGTGCGCGCTTCGTCGCTTTCCGCCGCCGCGAGCTCGTTCTTGAAGCCCAGCCGAACGGCGCCCTCAAGGCCCATCGCTCCGAGCTCACCTTGGGGCCACGCCACCGTGAGGTCGGGCCGGTGCAGGCTACCGCCGGCCATCGCCATCGCGCCCAACCCATACGCCTTTCGCAAGAGCACGCAGAGGAGCGGGGGCCGGAAGCGGGCGCCGGCCACAAAGAGCCGGCCCATGCGGCGCACCGCCGCCTCCGCCTCGCTGGACGGACCCACCATGAACCCCGGCGTATCGCAAAGGGACACGGCGGGAAGACCAAACGCATCGAGCAGCTGGAGGAAACGAGCGGCCTTCGATGCAGCGGCAGCGTCCAGGGCGCCGCCCAGCGAACGCGTGTCGTTGGCAAGCACGCCGACGGGGCGGCCTTCGAGGCGCGCAAACCCCGTGACGACGGAGCGACCCCAGCCGGCCCGGAGCTCCAAGAAGCTTCCCTCGTCAAACAAGCGATCAAGGATCGGTCGGACCTTGTAGCTATAGCGGCGGTCCTCCGGCAGCGCGTCGCAAAGGGGTACCTGATCGGCGGCGGTCCAGGAAGTCTGCGTGCCCTGAAAATACCCGAGCAGCTGCTTGGCGACGCGCGTCGCCGACGCTTCGTCCTTCACGAGAACATCAAGCGCGCCGCTCTGAAACTGTTCGACGGCGGGCCCGATCGCCGTGGGCGCAAACGTTCCCAAACCGCCCCCCTCGATCATCGCTGGGCCTGCCATGCCGATCCAAGACGACTCGGTGGCGACGGTGATGTCGGCGCAGCCAAAGAGCGCAGCGTTGCCGGCAAAGCAGTAGCCATTGGCGACGGCGATACGCGGAACCACGCCGCTAAGCCCCGCCCACATCGCGAAGGTGGGCACCATCAAACCCGTGGGCGCCACCTTCACGTCGACGTCGCCAGGCCGGCCTCCGCCGCCTTCGACATACATCACAACGGGAAGCGAGCGCCGCTCCGCGAGCGTAAGCATCCGGTCGATCTTCGCGTGGTGAAAGTACCCCTGCGTTCCCGCGAGCACCGTGTAGTCGTTGACGATGACGGCTGCGCGGGCGGCGTCCTCGCCAAAGACCTCCGCGCCGATCGTGGCGAGTCCCGTAAGGACGCCGTCCGCCGGCGTCTGCGCGCGAAGCTCCGCCTCCGAGCGCCGCTCACGCTGAGCCGCCACGGCGGCGCGCCCGTACTCGACGAACGAGCCCTCGTCGACGAGGTCGGCCAGGTTCTCCCGCGCGGTGCGGTAGCCCTTCTTGCGGCGGCGGGCGACGGCCTCGGGGCGGGCCTCATCCTCCGCCAAGCGATCGAGCGCCTGCCATTCCTTAAGGGGATCGTGGTGTTCGTTCGTTGGCACGTCGACGTTTACAGGGGAGGGGGCGGAGGAACTCGAGAAGATCCGTACGGCTTTGGGGGGAGGTTCGAGGACGTATTCGGCCCCATCATGCCCCGCATTCGAGGTGCCGGGAAGCGCCGTATCAAACTCATGGCCATTCACTTCGCCGATTGCGCCAAATCAAGAATTAGGGACGCCAATAGCCATGTTCGACGAGCCGTTGGGGCCTCGTGTCTTCCGCGCCGGCCGATCACGGAGCCATCAACAAGGTCGAAGCGACTGCGCAGCGTGGTCAGAAAAAATCCCCACGAAACGGCCCCAGGTTTGGAAAACCTAAGGGCGCGCGCCGACAAACGCGAGCATCCGGTGACCCAACGTGTATGACTATCGACGTCGCCCCATGCGAGCACCGAGCGCCCTCGTTCGCCACCCCTGTCCCTCACAGTCCGCGCACGGCGCGTCCATCTGGAGAACGCACGATGATCCCACGCTCCTTCCTCTGCTCCATCTTCGGCGCGCTGCTCCTTTCGAGCCAACTCGCAAGCGCCGATACCGCGTGCGACTTCAGCAATACGGACGCAGAAGTGCCCCGATGCATCGACCACAGCGAATGTCCCAACGACGGCGTGTGTTTCGAAAGCGCCTGCAGTTGCGCCGCTTCCTGCGACGAAATCGGTGCGGTCGAGATCTGCTCCCCACGCGGCTGCGAGTGCCACGGCACGGACGGCGGCGTCGTGGACCCGATCTTTCGATGCGCGGACCACAGCGACTGTCTTCGCGGCCAGCTTTGCTATGAATCGGTCTGCGCCGACCTCTCCAGCTGCGCCGAACGAGGGGGCGAGGAGATGTGCTTTCCGAGTGGTTGCCGGTGCTTCAACATCGACGGAGGCACGGCGGATGGCGGCACGGGCCGGCCACCGGCGTGCGGCTTCGACGGGGACTGCCGACGCGGCGAGCTATGCATCGACAATCGCTGCGTGCGCATGGGGGCGCCGCCCCCACTGGACGGAGGAGCGTCGTGCTTCTTCGACGCGGATTGCGGCCCGGGGGCATTCTGCGACGAGGGTGCATGCCGGCCGCTCCGCGACGCCGGCATCGCGATCGATATGAGCCTCGAGTGCGCGTCCTCTGCGGACTGCGCTTCCGGTCAATCGTGCGTCGCCGGCGTGTGCGTTCGCCCAGCGGACGGCAGCGCACCGCGAAGCTGCCGAGTCCCCACGGACTGCCGGCGAAACGAGGTCTGCATCGACTCGGCCTGCACCGCCATCAGCGTCGTGGAAGGCGGCCGCTCCAGCGGATGCAGTGCAAGCAGCGAAGGACGGGGCTTGGCATTCGCCGGCCTCCTGGCGCTTTTGGTCATTGGGCGTCGCCGTCGCTAGCGTCCCGACCCAGACGTGTGCGCCACACGGGTGGACGACGACGACCCGAACGAAACACCCTATCTCCTCTGCCCGGCGGAGCGAAGGTTCGCTCTCGCACTGCGCACCGTCGGATCGGGCCGGGCATCGATCGACGTCATCACGCCTTCAGGCGACCGACACCCGTTGCGTTTTGCCGACGCCGTGACGCTGCGCATGATGGAGATCGACCGGGAGGTCCGATGGCAAAGCAGACCGAACGGAGGCTCGTCCAGTACGTTCGTCGCGCGAGTGCACGAGCACGGCGACGACAGCGAGCCAAGCCCGCGTACCCGCACATGGCACATGCTCGCGCGTGTATCGGAAGGAGCCAGCTGCATTGTCGCCAAGTCTGAGTCCGAGCCCTTCATCAATGCTGCGCTCGAAAACGTCGAAACGATGTCGTGTTTGCCTACGCGAAGCGATTAAGCCGAAACGGGCTGAGCGTGAGGGTAGAACACAGGATTGCCCGCAGGCGCCTCCGGCATTCGCGTTCAGTTCCAGTCGCGGCGGACCAGGCACGCGGCGCCCTGATAGTGACTGGCCACCATCCACGGATTTGAACCGCCGCGCTTGATCTTCGAGTTGCTTTGAACCGGCTTTCCTCGAAGTGCGGAGCACGTATAGCCGTAGGCCCCAGCCATCGGCGGGGACATCTCACGCGGGATCGCCGTCCAATCGATCGGTTCGCCTTCGTACGCGGAACGGCATTCGAAACGCGCGACTCCGTCCTCACCTAGGACGCACTCAAACCAGCTGCAGGGTCCGCAATGGGCGTACGCCTCGACGCCGATGAGCTCGCCTTCGTCCGAAACGGTTCCGTAGCGGTTGTTCACCTGAAGGCAGCTGCCCACGCCCATCTGGGAGAATGAAATCACGCCGAGCATCGCTCGGCCATCACAGAACGGCGGCGGACCTTCGACGTCACATACGCGAGCTTCGCTTGGAAGCACCTCCTCGCCCACGCGCACACAGGAGCGAATCGAACCGCGTTCGTCGCAGCGCTCGACGTCGTTCTCCCGCGTGCACGGGTTCTCCGCGCCGCAGGACCCGTCCTGCTGGCAGTAGTCCGCGCCCGCGCACGATTCGGCCGGCTGCCAACGCACACATCCGGTCCCATCGTCGCGGCATTCCTCGCGGGCGACATCCGACAGGCAGCGCAGCGCTCCTTCCGAACAGCCTCCGCAGGCGCCCTCGACGGGAAGTCCGGGGTCGGGCGTTCCGTCGGCCACCCAAGCAAACCCACGGCCTTCGGGGGGCCGTGGTCGGCCAACGGGCGGCGGCGCCGATGCGTCCGCGCTCGGCGGCGAAGTCTCGCCCGTCGCCGCGTCGTCCAGGCCGCGCTCGTCGCCTGCGTCCGCCGGCAACACGGCCCGCGCATCGGGCTCAACCACGACCCCGCTATCCGCCGCCGGACTCTCCGTATCCGCAGCACATGCACTGGCCACCAGCGCCAATGCGCAACAGCGCATGGCTACAACCCCTCGCAATCGCGTCATCGGAACGAAGGACGTTCGACGGGCGGGCGACGGACCAGTTTTCGCTCACCTCAGGCTCAACGAAGGGGCGGAAGGTCGCTCAGGTCCACACCGACGGGGAGGGCGCGGTCAATCGTGGTGGTGTCGCCGAGTTGGCCGAACGCGTTCGCGCCCCAGCAGGCTACGCCGCCGTTTGCTGGAAGCGCGCAGGTATGAACGCCGTCGTTCGGACTCGGTCCGATGATCACATCCGCAAAGCCCGATGAGAGCGCGCCGACGGGACCGATCACGGCGGCAGGAACGGCCGCCGCGTAGCTGTCGCCCGAGCGCGGCACCGCGGACCCGGCCTGACCGCCCCGAGCGCGGCCCCAAACCAAGGTTTGCCCGCCGACGACGGAGGCAAAGTTCGTTTGATGCCCGGGCCAAAGGGCGTCGACCATGTCGAGGTTGACCGTGCTCTCCCCATCGGCTCGCTGGGCCGGCCCCGGCGTTGCGATATCCGCGGGCCCCGAACGCGCCGACTCGCCGTTGCCCGTATTGCCCCAGCTGAGCACCCGGCCGTCGGCGGTGAGCGCGAAGGAAGCGGACGTCGATGCTGCGATGGCAACGACGCTCGTACCGACTTCGAAGGGAACGGTGACCAAGAAGTTCGAGGTACCGTTTCCGCCGGCGTCAACGCCACCGTTGGGGCCGCACTGAAAGTCCGCGTTGCTTCCCCAGCAGTACACGCTCCCGTCGCTGCGGAGGGCGAGGTTGTGGTTCGCGCCCACGGCGATCTGTTGCACCTGAACCCCGTCCATCGGAAAGGGCACGGGGTACGTCACGTCATCAAAGCCAACCTCCGTGCCGCCGAGCTGCGAAAGCTGATTGCGGCCCCAGCAGCTCACCGTACCGGTGCCGAGGGCGCACGCGTGATGAAGGCCCGTGTCCACCACTTCCACCGATGAGAGAAACCCCACGTCATCAGCGGCGCTTCGAAAGGGCGTCGCGTCCGGGGCGACGCCAATCTGCCCAAACTCGTTGCGTCCCCAGCACCGAAGGAGACCGCCCACGGAAACGCCGCACGTGAAGTCGGCGAAGGAGGATATGGACGCGTAGTTTTCCGACACGAAGTCAAAGGCATTCCGAATGGGTAACGACGGCGTCGACCGTCGCGTTGTCGTACCGTCGCCGAGCTGTCCGTCGTCGTTGTTGCCCCAGCAGTAGACGAGCCGATCGGAACGAAGCACGCAGGAATGGGACGTACCCACCGCCACATCAAGGAAGGCTTCCCCTCCGCCGGCGTCCACGAGACCAATGTCGCTGGGCGATCCATCCGGCATCGCATCGGCGCTCATGTCGATTCCGTCGTCGCCGTCCGTACCCGCATCCATGCCTTCGTCCACGCCCGCGTCCAGTGGGCCGGCTTCGGGCATCGACATGTCGGTAGGCTCCGTGTCCGGAATGCACGCAGGAGGCACCGCGCCGCCGAGAAACACCATGTCCCGAACGCGAACCGGTCCCGCGTTGCACCCCGTCGGCCCGCAGAAACCCTCGGCGCCGCACCCCGCGCGAACGCACTCGTCGGACAGGATCGCGCGAAGGATGTCGCGGTCTTCAAGACGGTCGCGATCGACCGAAAGCGCCACCGCCGTAATTCGCTCGTCGTTCGGTCCAAACAACGTGAAGGTCACGGTGAACCGCCGGCTGCTGGTCACGTTCTGGGTGAACGCATCGTCGAGCAGCACATCCGCTACGAAGCTTCGGTCGCTGGGAAGGAGTGGACGCCGCTCCGGATCGACGGGTGACCCGGTTTCCACCTCATACTCGATGAGCACCTCCACGGTTCGTTCACGGACGCCGCACTCCGCATCGACGACGATGCGCGCTTCGGAGAGTCCCCCCAAGCTGTCGCACGCCGTCGCCACCGAAAGCACGAGAGCGATCGCAACCCACCGCATATCGATATGCATGGCGCCATCCTAGCAGCTGCCGACCCGCGGAAGTCGACGTATGTATCTTGAGCAGACCCCATAGCCAAGTGGGTGATCTCCAGTTCGATGCGCGCCGCGACTCGCCGGACTCCGCGTCGTGGTGCCTCGTCGCGGCGTCGTCCCGACGAAGGCAGCGCGCTCGTGCCTGGCCGCACCGTTCCGCGAACCGATGACCGATTTGATGCGTGGGCAGGTCTGATTTGGCGACGCAGAGTCGAAGTTGAATCACCCCTCTCACCCCACCGTCAAACGCCCATGAAACACGCTTACCTTTTACTTATTGCTCTTTGCGTCCCCTTTTCTTCGTCCAACGCTCGCGCCCAGCCAAGCGTACCGTACACGGACGAGCTCTCGGGCGGTCCCACCCTTGTCCGCGCGATGGAAGAAGCGCCGGGAGGCGGCTGGTTCGTGGCCGGTCGGACAAGAGCCAGGCTCGAGCCCCGCGCCGACGGCCTGGCGCCCTCCAGCGATGCGTTCGTCGCGCGACTCGACGCCCGCGGCCAGCTCGTCTGGGTGCGCCAGTGGGGCCACAACGATTTCGAAGAGTCCGCAAGCGGTCTGGTCGTCACGGACGACGAGCTGATCGTGGCGGTCGCAGAAAACGGCAACGGCGGCTTCTTTCAAGGCGTGCGACGCTACGGCTCGGCGATCGTTCATCTCGATCATGACGGGTCGATTCAGCGCCACTTCCCCATTCGGGAGCTCGTGTCCGACATCGCGCGAGGACCTCGGGGAAGGCTCGCCATCTGTGGACGGCGCCTTCATCCGACGCGCCCGACGACGGACTTTGTCGTCTCCGTGTACTCACGCGCGGGGCGCCGCCAATGGACCTACAACACGCGAGCGCCCCGGTCCGACGAAAGCTGCGGAGCGATCGCCTGGCGCAACAACCAGATCGTGGCCGCTGGAAGCGTCGCCGCGCCGCGCGGCCGTGTGCAGGGGCGTTTTGCCCGGCGCATTCGAACGGACCGAGAGCCCAAGCTGGACGTTCGTTTGATGTCACGCCCCTTGTACGTCGTGTCCTTCAACCCTCGCGGGGGACGGCGCTGGTCTCGGATCTTTCAGGGCGCCGAGCACTACCCCGGAGACGTGGCGATCGGGCGCGGCGGCACCACGTGGATCACGTTCACCAACGAGCGAACACTGCCCACGCCGACCGGCACCGAACCAAACTCAACGCATGCGTCGCTCGTGGCCTACGATTCACGGGGCGCCCTGCGCCTCGTGGAGCATCGACTCATGGAGTCCGGCCCCCGTGGCCGCGACGCCGTTCGGGCCAGCGATACGGGCGCCCTTTGGATGGTCTCCGTTGCCACCTCCATGTTTCCACCGCCGCCGAGCGCCGCTCCGCTCTCGCCCCGTGCGCTGCGCGCTCCCGCCGTGCTGGCCGTTTCGCTCGACGCGGAGCCGCGTGTCGCCGCAAGCGTGACCGGCGTCCGCTATCCCTCGGGCTTTGCATCCGGATCGACCGGGCTCGCGGTCGTGGGCCGAGGATGCCTGAACGATCGCTGCGGCTCGATGTTCGAGTCACTTCAGCCGATTCACTAGGACGGAATCAACTCCCCAGGAGCTACGCCAAACGCATCGCAGGACATCGTCGGCTTCCGTAGAGCATGCATGGGAGGGAGGTGTATGGTCCCTCCCATGCGCTACGTCCTTCTGTGCTTTCTCTTGGCAGCGTGCCGTGAGGCCGCCCCCGCCGAACCGGCGCCTTCGACCTACCGCGCGGCGCCGTGGCCCGCGGTGGCGGCCGCGCCGGTCGCGGAGCTCGCAACGGAAACGCGGCCGCTGCCGCGCGACATCGCCGCCATGCGTCGCGCGATGAGCGTGGTCATCTCGCCGGACGGACAAAACGTGGCGTACCTCGTCCGGGTTCCCTCGCTTGATGCGGACGCGACTCCGGACGGGGATAGCGACCAGAGCGGCGGGTGGACGACGGAGACCCAGCTCTACGTGGTGCCGCGCAGCGGCGGTGAACCCCGCCAGCTGACCCATGGCAAAGCTTCGGTGAGTTCACCGCACTTCTCCCCGGACGGCACGCAGATCGCTTTCGCCCGCAACCACGAGGGCAAGCGCCGAATTCACGTGCTTCCGCTCGGCGGCGGCGAAGCGCGGGTCGTGGATACGGGCGCGTACGAACCCGGCGATTTCACGTGGGCGCCAGATGGCCAGCACTTTGCATTCACCACCACGCGGCCGCCCACGGACGAAGCGCGGCTCGCACGGTTTCGCTCCGGTGGCGCGCGCCGCTTCGACCGCGAGTGGCAGCAGCGCCATCTCTTCATCGTCGATGCATCGGGCGGTGAACCGGTGCACGTCAACCAGGGGACCGACTCGATCGTCAGCTTTGCGTGGTCCCCCGATGGATCGCAGTTCGCGCTCGTCGTGGCCGATAGCTCCGACCCGTACGAAAGCTGGATGCGCCACCGCGTGAAGATCATTTCGGCGGACGGCGGCGACGAAGCATCCGTCGCCCAATCGGAAGTCCGCAACGTGGCTCAAGTGGCGTGGTCCCCGGAAGGCACGCACCTCGCGTGGCTTCGAACGAACGAAACGCTGAGCATGCTGAACCAACTCGTCGTTTTCGACACGCGCACGCAGGAGACGCAAGACCTAACGACCGACCTCGACGTCTCGATGACCGGGTTCGTCTGGACAAAGAACGGCCGCGAGGTCGTGGCCGTCGTGCAGGACAGGACCCGCTCACGGCTTCAGCGCCTCCCGCTTCAAGGTGCGCCGGCCGTTCTCGAGCACGGTGAGCGCGTCGTCTACGCGAGCGGCTCGGACGCCCAGGGCCAGTACATGGTCGCCATGTCGTCGACGTCCACTTCGCCGTGGGCGCCGAGCGTGATCGACACGCGCACGGGCCGCGTCGCCGTACTCGCCGACGTGAATCCGCAGGTGTCCGAATGGACCCTGGCGAGTGTGCGCGTGGTGCAGTGGACGAACGAATCGGGCGATACGATCGAAGGCGTGCTCTTCGAAACAAGCGGCGAAGGTCCTCGGCCGCTCATGGTGTTGCCGCACGGCGGTCCCGATTCCGTCACGCAGGAAGCCTTCAGCAGCTGGGGTCACTACTTTGCCGCCCGCGGCTACTCGGTGCTGCGCCCGAATTATCGCGGAGGGTTTGGCTACGGCAAAACGCTCTACGAAGCGAACCGCGGCCGGCTGGGCGCGATCGAGCTTGAGGACATCGAGTCCGGCGTCACCCACCTCATCGAAGAGGGCATCGCCGACCCCGATCAGCTTTACTACGGCGGCTGGTCTTGGGGCGGCTACCTAAGCGCTTGGACGCTCACCCACTCGGGCGAGCGCTACCGCGCGTTCGTGGTGGGTGCCGGCATCACGGACACGGTCGTTCAATACGTGACGAGCGACATCAATCACGGCGAGGTTGCCGACTGGGAGTTTCGCGGCCGCCCCTGGCGGCAGCCGGAAACGTACGCCCGAACGAACCCGGCGCTTCACTTTCAAAACGCGACGCAGCCCACGCTCATCCTGCACGGCGAACGGGACCGCCGCGTCGACTTCGTGCAGGGCCAGCTGCTCTACCGCGCCCTTGAAGACGCGGAGTGCGAAGTGGAGTTCTTCGCGTACCCGCGCGAGCCGCACGGCTTCCGCGAGCCGGCCCACATCGAGCACTCGCTCCTGCAGTGGGCCGCCTGGTACGATCGTCACCGGGACTAGACCGCCTTCATCTTGAACTGAGCCTGCTTCGCCCACCCTGTCGCCCGATGTCTGCGTCACGCCTCCCTGAAATGCTCCTACATTCCTGCGTCGTTGTTCCTTGTCCTCGAACAACAGGACGAACGCCGCACCTACGCGATCAAGCGACTGTGCTCACCAAGCGACATGTATGCTTCAGGCGCGCGTTGCGCAATGAGCTGCATGTAGTTCGGGACCGCGTACGGAAGCGAAGCGATCAAACGCGGCAGACGCCTCGCCCGAAGCGGAGCATAGATGAACGCACCAAAGAGCAAGAAGGCGGCCGCGGAAGCACAGCGATGCTGAATCGAATCGGCAGCTGCGCAACACCGGCGGCGTAGGTCGTCATCGCAAACACCGGCAGCGCGAGCAACAACGTTCCCGGCGCGAAAAGAAACCCGAAGGCGGACGCACTGCGCACGATCCGTCGCCGGCGCTCCCGCTCCTGCGCGCGATCCTTCGCTGCTTCGGACCGGACGCGCTCCTCGGCTTCCTTCGCTCCCTTCGCCTCGAGCTCCTCGGCCATGCGGCCCGCATCGATGCGTAGCTGCGCAAGGGAGGCGTTGGGGTCCGCCGTTCCCGAAGGCTCCGCTGCGCCGCCTTCATCCGTTGCCCGACGCGCGGCCAGCTCGCGTTCCTTCTCAGCGAGCGCTTCCTTGGCCTCCGCCAGCTCCCGCTCGAGCGCCTCCGCCCGAAGCAGCGCCGCCTGATGACCGTCCCGATGAGCCACACCCCATTCTACGACGCGCCCCATCCCACGCCAACGACGCCCCTCGCTCTTCGACAACCACGTTGGTCGAGCATCGCCCGACGCTTGTCACGCAACCTAGCGCTACGACGTGCTCAATGCCCGACGTTTGACGTTTGACGCCGACGCAGCAACGCAATGGCGATCATGCACCCGCCAGCGGGTTCGCCCGCCTGGGACGTCCGTTCCCACGTCGGCGAAACGCGTACGCCACGAGGGCAAACGAACCGAGGATGCAAAGCGCGGCAAGGCCGAAGGCCTCGTTGCGCATGTCTACCGTGGCAGCGATGTGTGCCGCGTCCTCAAGGGCTTGGTCGAAACCCGCGGCGCTCGTGGGCGCTTCCGTGCTCTGCGTCATATGGTCGAGCACGCGCTGACGGATGAAACCGTCGTTCGCGAGCATTGCCCCGGCGATGGCAAGCACTCCAGCAATGAGGAGGGGCGCCATGTTGTGGGCACCGAGTTTCCAGCGGCTTGTCGTATCGGTCATGTTCCAACGGCTCCTTGGCAAAGCACGAAGCAGGAAGCGCCGTGCTGGGCAGTCATCACTGCTCCTTGGTGGCCCTCCTGAAAAGCACGGGACGTGCCAGCGCCGAAAAGGCGAACATCGAGCGTTTGCGGCTGCTTTTTGGCGAGACTCCAAAGGGCAGTCTCAGTGACAGTGGGGGCGGTATCGCGAGACAGCGCCCCGTTCTGCGTCCTGCTGCGGCCAACGGCGAACGACGCTGGCGCACGCCCCCATCGTCATTCGGCTGCGCACTCAGGACGGTGAAGGACCTCCGGGCAACCGCTCGGACACGCACTCAGGACGTCGTGAAGCACTCGATATTGGGACGTCGACAGACATCGCGCGTTTCTACGCGCCAAATGCGCCGCACGCCTCTGCGGTGGCCTCGTCGCTCGGAAACCACGTTTCAATGCGAAGTTCGTCCAGGCGCACCGTTTGCGGCGCCTGGAGCGCCGTGACCATTGTCAAGAAGCGAAGGTCCAGCTCGCCGATGCGTAGATGAACCCCGATCGCTGGCGAGGAAGGAACGCTGAGATCCACTTTGCGCCACCGTTCGTCCACGTTTGGCATCGCGCTGACCTCTTCCATCAGCGCCCGGAGCGGCGCGTCGTTCGGGTCCGCGAGCACTTCCCGCTGAAGTCGCCAAAGCACCGCCGGACCGAGCTCGTCGAAGTTGCAGAACGCAGGCCGAAGACGCTCGTCGAAGGTCAGCCGAAGGAGGTTCCAGGGCGGCGGAATGGCCGCAGTGAGACTGCCCAGCAGGGCCGCAAAGAGCGCCTGTGCGCCGCCGTTAAGGTCGACCACGTCGTAGAGCCGGTCGACCACCACAAGCGGAAAGGGCTCATGATGGTCCTTCATCATCTGCAGGGCCTGCGCCACTTCGGGCGCGAGCGGACCGTTCGACTCTGGGTAGACGGCTTCGCACCCGACGGAGCGAAGCATCGCATTCGCGTGCCGAAGGGGCACGTCGAGCGTGGTCGCCAGACGTAAGATCATCTCCGCACTGGGCACGGAGCGACCCGTCTCGAGGAAGCTCACGTGCCGCGCCGACACATCCGCCGCCATCGCAAGATCCAGCTGGCTCAGGCCGCGCTGCGCGCGCCAGTGCTTGAGCAAGGCGGGAAAAAGCCCGGAGATGTGGTCGGAAGCAGCCATGTTCACGAACGCTACGGCGGCGGACATCCGACTGTCACCTACCTCCCGAGGTAGTTGATGTTGGCGCTCGGAGCGCTTGATCGTAGCCAACCCCAGGAGGTCACGATGCGCATTCGAAACGATGTCGAAGCCAGTCAGCTCTTTCGCCAAACCCCTCAACGCTTGCTCGATGTGGGACCGGGAGCGGTCGCCTACCGCAAGGTCGGACAAGGCCCGGACGTGCTCTTCGTTCACGGTTGGCCCGTGACGAGCGCAACGTGGCGTCGTCTCTTGCCGCACCTGACGCCCCACGTCACCTGCCACCTCATCGACTTGGTGGGCGCTGGCGACAGCCAATTCTCCCGCGACACCCGGATCGATCTGAAGCTGCACGTCGAAAGCGTTCGACGCGTCCTCGACGTCCTCGCTTTGAGCAGTGTCGCTGCCGTAGGCCACGACAGCGGGGGCTTGATCGCGCGGCATGCGCTCGCCGGCGACGCGAGGCTGCGGAGCATGGGGCTCGTAAACACGGAGCAGCCGCAGGGCTTGACCTGGCGGTTTCGACAGTTCCTATGGATGGCGAAGCTGCCCGGCTTCGCCAGCCTTCTTTCGTGGGCAGCGATGAAGCCCACGCTGCGACGCAACCCCTACCTACTCGGAGATTGCTTTCACGATCGCGCCCGTCTCGACGGCGAGTTCGAGGAGTTCTTTCTTTCGCCCCTGCGAGAAGACTCCGAGCGCCGTTGGGCGGCCGGTGTACTCGGCCGGACCTTTGATCCGGCCTACGTTCACGCGCTCGCAGACGTGCACGCGCGAATTCACGTTCCCGTCCAGCTCGTCTGGGGCGAAGGCGACCCGTTCTTCCCTGTAGCGAGGGCAAAGGCAATGTGCGCGACCTTCTCAAACGGCTCGCTCGAGGTGATTTCGGACGCGAAGCTTTTCGTTCACGAAGAACGGCCCGAAGCCGTGGCGAAGGCGCTTCTTCCAGCGCTGCTCGGCAAGCAGCGTATACACGGGCAGCGGACGCACGCGGGCTAGCCGACGATGCTTCCGGGCGATGCTTCCGGGCGAAGGCGCCCATCCAAGCGCGTCGTTCGCAGGGCCCATAAACGCGACGTTCTGGCATGTGGGGCGAGGTGGTTACGGGTTGCCATGGGGTAACTTGGCCACCCTTCACTTGAAGGCGCCCTCGCGTTCTGCCGTTGTGTAGAGCGATGGTTGCGCCGATTTACAGTCGAACCGTGTTGGTGCACGGCCTCGTTGCCTCCCTTTGGCTCGCTGGGTGCGCCAAGTCCCGATCGTCTGAGGACGCCGCCGTCGAAGACGCACGCGCGATGGACGCCGCCGGCGACGCAAGCACGGTGGACTCGGCCATAGCGCCGGACGCCACCCTGGCCGACACGGCGACGATGGACGCATTCCCCGCGGATAGCACCTTGCTCGAAGACGCAGAGGCGATCGATGCGCCGCCGGACATCGCGCCCGTCGACGAGGGCATGCCCCCTTCCGGCTTCAACCGGGTGTTCGTGAGCTCGCAGACCTTTGCGATGAACCTGGGTGGCGTCGCTCCGTACGACGCCGCCTGCAACGACTTAGCGCGGGCCGCGGGGCTGGAAGACGAAAGCGAGTCCAACTTCATCGCGTGGATGAGCGACCGATCGAGCAGCGCCGCGAGCCGCCTTGGCGAAGCGCGCGGGTTCGTTCGCGTCAACGGCGAAGCCTTTGCCGACGAGCTTCTAGCCAGCGAAGTGTTTCGCGCCGTGCTCCTGGACGAAAGCGGCGCGAGCGTTCCCCTCGAGGAAGTGGTTGCTACCGGAACAAACCCGGACGGCACATCCTCGACGGGGACAACGGGAAACTGCGACAACTGGAGCGATCTCAGCCTCAGCTCTGCCGCAACGACGGGTCGGGCGGATGGCGGGTCGCGCGCCTGGACCAGCCGAGGCCGTTCAACGTGTTCTATCGCGAGACGCATCTACTGCCTCGAAAACGTGCACGTTCGCGAGCTTGTGCCGGAGCGAGAAACGGGGCGCTTGATCTACCTCACGAACGAGGACTTCGACCCGGGCGGATCCCTCTCGCCCGCGGAAGCGTGCGACGCCAGCAAACCCGACGGTGCCGGCGACGTTGCCTCGCTCCTCGCCACCACGGCCGCGGCCGCAAGCAACGTCTTGGCCGATGCCGTGACCTACGTGCGACCCGACGGGATCGCTGTTGGCACCGGAGCGCAGCTTCGAGCAGGCGAATGGCAAACGGGTGCATGGCAGGAAGGCAACGGCGCCTATACAAACGAACTGCGACGCGTCTGGACCGGTAGCGAGCGCATCGACCTACCCGCAGACGCGGCGTGCGAAGACTGGACGACGGACTCGCGGGAAATCCGCGGGAGCTACGGGTTCCCCGACTCCCCCGTGAACGGCGCCTTCTGGACCCTTCAAACGCGTCGCTGCGTTTCGTCTCAGGACCTCCGCCTCTACTGCGTTGAAACCTCCGACTAGCGGCGAGGGGGCCAGTCGTGTCTTGAGGTGTCTTGAGGGATAAAGCCCGAAAGCCTAAGGCACTTCCACTGGGCCGATGTCGGCATCCCCATCCCGCAGCTGCAGGTACGTGTCGTAGAGTACGGAAACCGTGACGAGGGGAGCGCTTGCGTCGATCAACACGCTATCCGATTCGATCGCGATCTGTGCTCCGCTGCGTGCGATTCCCGGATCGACGGTGACGGCACCGGTATCCCAGCTTGGTACGCCCGAGGTTGTGCCGACTTCGCTGAACCACACGTTGTTTGTCCCAACCATCGGCCCCGTGTTGTCTTCGCGTACGTAGTCCATCCCATGCGTATCGAGGCAGATGTTGTTGCTGAACGTCACCGAACCGTTCGCGTCATGGATCAAGCATGACTGGCCGCGACGGGGGATGTTCGCGGCGTTCCATCCGTAGATGAGGTTGTTGGTGATGTAGAATTCGCTCCCCGGCATCCCATTCGTCAAAATGATGCCGTTGTTCTGCACGTTGGTGGACGTGGAGGGATCGCGGTTATCCCAATCTGCGGGCAGACCGGTGTTCATCAGAATGTTGTTGTAGATGTAGAAGTCGTTGCCCCAGCCGCAGCTGCCACCGACGGAAATCCCGGCGCCACCTTGGTCCGTGATCACGTTGTCGTGAATCTCGACGACGCCGTTCACGTTGCCGCAAATGCCTCGCTCGTCGCTGTTGTTCGGGTCCTTGTCCCAGTTGTGAATGCCCAGCGTCGCTTCGTTGTTGTGCAGGTAGTTCCACCCCCATTCCCACGCGTCCACGGTCGGATCGCTTTCGGAGCGGATCGTGACGTACGTGGTGTGGTGCAGGGCTGAACTTCCTGCGCAGCCATAGTCGAAGATCTCGTTACCGAACAGCTTGAGACCGCTCACGCCGGTGCCCGCACCGTCCAGTTGGCTGCTGCCAACGATCGCGCCCTGAAAGCGGCTTGAGCAGCTGCCTTCCATCTCCGTGAATGCGTTGCCCACGATTCGACCAAAGTCGCTCGTGGACACGCCAAAGGTCGCGCCTCCGCTAATCGACTCGCCCAGACTGTCGTTCGCAGCCAGGCGATGGCTCGACGTGAAAAAGGAAAGCTTGGACGCCACAACGGCAGTCGTGCGAAAAACATAGAGCCCCCTTCGACCGGTCAGCGTCGCACGAGCGTTCGGGTAGCTAACGAGGGCGATTTGATTGTCCGCCGTACTGCTGGATTCGGAGTGAGACGCCCGAACCGCATCGCCATCGTTCCGGCCTCCATCGCTCGTGTCGCGGGCGTAGAGAAGGCTTCCCGGTTCTGGTCGCTCGTCGTCGATCGCGTGGTTGAGGGTCTGCCAAGGGTTGGCCCACGATCCGTCGCCGCTGCTGTCGCTGCCGCTGCCCGCCACATGATAGATGGCGCCCTCGCGCACCGTGAACGGCAGCCCGTTGCTGCGCACGCCGTCCACCTCGACGCGAATCGTTCCCTCACCCACCGCCGAATCGGGAATCGAAAGGGCGACCTCCTGAAAGCGATGGGACGAATGCAAATCTGCCGGTCCGCCCGGCAGCGCGCCGTCCGCGTTCTTCCAGTAGTAGATCACGGCCCGGCGCTCGACGCCTTCACTGTCCGTGAAGTACGCAGCGCTATCGGCTTCCGTCGCGCCGAGGTTGGCCCCCCAGAGCGTGACGATCGCACCGCTACCGACCCCATCGCCCAAGCCCGTATCCGGTCCGTTGACCAGGTCACTGAACGCAAGGGTGGGATCGCCCGCCGCCCCAGGAAGCGGCCCATCGGCGTCGCCGCCCAAGTCCGGAATGCGGTCGTCCAAGACCCCGCGATCGGGAACGCGGCCATCGACGGCGCCCTCATCGGGAACGTCGCCGTCCGGCATGGCGCTGTCCGGTACGGCACCGTCCGGCAGCGCGCTTCCATCGGGCAGTGCGATTCGCCCGTCGGGCGCGCCGCCGCCGCCATCGCCCGTCGGGCCAGCGTCACCGGCGCTGGCCTCCCCGTCGTCGCAGGCGGCAAAGGAGAGGAGCAAACATGCAAACAGGATTCGAACGGTCATCTTGGTGCTATCCCCACTAACGTCGCCTTCACCCGAAAGGACAGGACGCGCCGTTTGGCACGGCCTCCTTGACTCGGCTCGGGTGTGATCGGCGAAGCCATGACCCCGCTGTAGCCCGGCACGCCCGGTGCCGTCCGGGACACGTAAGGAGGATTAAGGCGACCGTCGCCGATCCCGCGCGGGCCCACGAACCGGCGCCCGCGTCAAACCCTTGGCCTTCATGTAGCCGCAGCAACGTTTGGGATGAGGTCTAGAACTCCACAACGCCTCGTGGGCGGATGCGGCCCACCATGATTTGGCCGACCGTACCGACCACCATTCCCGTCCCGAGCGTTGCAAAGAACGGCACAAGGTTATCGTCGCTTACGATGAACGCAGAACTGCTAATCGCAGTGGCCCAGCCAACGATGGCCAAGATCCAGCTAAAGGCACGAAGCCCGCGACGGTAATCGATCGCAAGCCTGAGTCGACGCGGTTCCGTGAGGTCAAGACCACCAACCACTGGATAGTAGTCTCCATCGAGATCGGAAACCGCCGCCCGATAGTGACCACGCTCAACGCGTGTTTCGCAAGGCGCACTACAGACCGGCGTCCATGAGTTCACCGTGAGATTGACGCGCCCAAGGCCGTGCAGCGACGTCCCAGCGTGAAAGTTCAGCCGCAGACCCGCGGGTTCTGAAGCGAGCTCGAGCGCGATGGTCGAACCGGCCCCTTCGGCTTGCGGCGCGGCGCTTCGAGTTGGTGGTGCAGCCAGTGCCAATGCTGGCGACGCGCTCGAACGCTCAATGCCCACTACGATGGAGCTGCCAGCTTCGACCGATGCCGTTCTTGTGATCACATCACCGCTGGGGAAACGCGCTTCAATCAGATGAGTTCCAGGAAGCAGCCCGCCCACCCGAACGGGGCTGTTCCCGTGCGCCTCCCCGTCTACCCGTATCTCAGCACCTTGAGGATCGGACGTGATCACCAACTGGCCAGTGCCCTCCTGAGCCGCTGCATCCAGGGTAAAAAACACCGCACCAACGGCAACAACAAACGGTAGATACTTGATCATCCCAACTCCAACATCGAACTAAAAACACCAAGTCGCCGAATCAAGAATACGCGACCAAGGCTGTAAAACCCAGACACTTACTTACGAGCAAACGCCGCTTCGCAGCTGCCAAAAAGAGTTCGCCCCGTAAACACCAATACCCCCGACACATATTTTGACCGTCTGAATGTGATGATCGGTTTCGACGTCCTAGGTCGCGCGGCAAGACTGGAGGTGGCTCTCGGGTACTCGCCGGGTAGGTTTGCCCGCTCAAACTTGTTCAGCGGGGTGCGCACCGGTACAGCGTGGTTAGTTATTTCTGCCCATGCTGCTGCCCCCATCGGACCAGCGAACAGGCTTCTAACCCCCGTGTGACCATGCGACGAAATCCAACGCTCCTCTTTGTCTTCCTCCTTGCCGCCTGCAGCGAGTCCGGCTCCAGCGACACCGGTGACGCCGGCATCGACGCCGCCGCAATGGACGCCGGGATCACGCAAACCACCGTCACCGGCGTGGCTCAGAAGGGACCGCTTGTCGCCGGCTCGGCGCTCACGCTGCAGGTGCTGGACAGCACGATGACGCAGACCGGCGAGAGCTTCACCACCGACATTCAGAACGACGACGGTTTCTTCTCGCTCGGTGACGTGGACCTCGGCGGAAACCCCTTCCTCGAGATCTTTGCCGACGGCTTCTACTACAACGAGGTCACGGACGAGATCTCCAACGACCGCCTCTCGCTCTTCACCCTCGCCGAACCGAGCGGAAGCGACATCAACATCAACGTGCTCTCGCACCTCGAGCGGCCGAGAACCCGGCACCTCTATGAAAACCCCGCGGAGATTCTGGCCCTGAACCCGGACGGCACCCTGACGAACAACGCCGTCCGCGACGCCAACTCGAGCGAGGATATCTTTCGCGCAGCCAAGAGCCAGGCCCAGGGCGAAGTGCTCGCGGCCTTCGAAGTCGACACTGCCCTCGAGGTCAGCAACTCGGAAACGCTGAGCATCGAAGGCTCGAGCACGGGCGATCAGGTCCTGACCGCGATCTCCGTCATCCTCCAGTCCTACCGCTCCGTCGGTGAGATGACCGAGCTCCTCGCCAACCTTTCCGAGGACCTCGAAACGGACGGGACGCTCGACAGCCAAGAGCTGTTGAACGACCTCTTCACGGGGGCGAGCTTCGTGAACACGGAAACCGTAACCGAGCACTTGGCCGGCCGCTTCAGCGAGCTCGACGAAGCGAGCGCCGGGGGCTTCGTCACCCATTTCGAGAACTTTCTCGCGAACACGAGCGGCGTGCTCGACGGCGGCCCGGGCTTGCCGGACGAGTCACCGGTCATCTACGCCAACATCGGCGGTGAGCAGCTCCGAGCCGACCAGCCGAACGTGTTGAGCGAAGGCGCAACCTGCATCCCGGACGGCAACTTCGGTTTCGCCGCCGAGGTCCCAGACGGCTTCGCGCTGCAGATCACCCTTACGGTCGTCGAGGGCTACGTCAGCTGGGGCGTGCAGAACCGCGACAACGGCTGGGACGTCCTCGGTGAGCGCCCCGCAGCCACCCCAGACCCCTCCATGCCGCCCGACGGATCGCTCAGCAACGTCGGCGAATCCCAGACGATCGTGACGGACCTCGCGTCCGACTCGCACGAAGCCGAAATCTCCTTCATCGGACACGGCGTTGTCGAAGTCGCCTACTTCGCCAACGGGCTCAGCGGTCCCTACCTGACGAAGAACGTCACCGTCGTGTCGTGCGACTTCCCCGTCGATTTCATGGATCCCGAAGACCCCGACGCCCCACCGGTCCAGGCCACCGTGTGCGACTATTCGAACAGCGACGCGAGCTGCGACAATCCGCTCGAACGCAACGACACTCCGGCCCCCGACCTCCCCGGCGGCGAACGCTAGATCGCGCCGACCGCGCGCGTGCGGCGTCCTCCAGCCGACGCGCCCGCCGCGCGCGCGTTCCGTGGCCAGCATCCCACCACCTCCGCAGAGCTCCGTCGAAACGGGCACCCGTTCAACACGTGCTGCGAAGTCGACTCAACGGCGGCTCTACGCGTGGCTGCTCGCAACTCGGGCAGCCTCCGCTACGGCAACGACGAGCTCCTTGATGCTCGTGCAGTGACGGGCGAAAACGGGCCGCTGCCAGTCACAGTCCTTTACCACGACGACTTTGAAACGTCCGTCCGCCGCGAACGACGGATACCACCCAACGTCCAGGGTGACGTCGCCATAGAGGACTTGCACCAGATCTTCTTTGAGGTCGCCACATTGCGCACCTAGCGGTCGGCCGGGATCGATTCGCTCAAGGTCCCAGTAGGTCACCCGACCGTTCCCCAGCTGAAAATCATCCGCGTTCATGTTCGTTCCGCTTCCAATGAGAACCGCCGCATTCCACAAGCAACACATCGTTGCTTCTTCATGCCCGACCTACGGCGTCTGACTCCACCACGCGTATGCAGCGGTAAGGACGCAGAGCACCACGAGAAGGAGCACGAGGACCACGCCGTGTCGCTTGCGGACGAGCGCCACGCCGCCTTCCCTGCCGCATGCGGGGCATCGCTGCGGCTTTTCCTACGGGGTAAAACAATGCTCGCAACACGCGCAGGTGTAGGTGGCGGCGTTCGGTTGGCGACGGTCAGAGCCCTTCCCTCCTCGCAGCTGGATCCAGAACGCGATGACAATACGCATCGCGCGCACGGTCCGCGACGTCTAAGCTCTGCAGCGCTTAGCCATGAAAGAGAACGTACGAACGCTGCTCCGGTGGGTGTTTGGGCTCGCGTTTATCGCCGCGGGCATCAACCACTTCGTGAACGAGGACTTCTACGTTGCGATCATGCCGCCGTACCTTCCGTGGCACGAAGCGCTCGTCCAGCTCTCCGGCGTTATTGAGATTCTGGTGGGCGCTGCCGTACTCATTCCAAGGCTTCGGCCGCACTCCGGGTGGGCGGCCGTTGCCACGCTGCTCGCGGTGTTCCCGGCGAACGTTCATATGGCCCTTCATGCCGAGGACTTCCCCGACATTCCCGTCTACGGCTTGTGGGTTCGGCTTCCCCTTCAACTCGTGATGATCGCGTGGGCGATTTGGGCAACGCGACCGCCCCACGCCCCCTCGATCCCCGCCACTGCGGAGTAGCCGAGCGGCCTGGTCCAGCGCTAACGAACCATGGCTTTACGCTCACCAACGTGAACGAACCGGTTTCCGAGCAAGAGTTCGGGCAACGACACGACGCGCCGCGTCAAACCATCTTAGGGCGGGGCGCCGCGAGCACCGGGCGGCTCGAAGCATCGTAGGTCTGAGCGCAGCCATTAGGTATTGCCTAATGACTTCGTTCAAATATTGAACGTGGCTGACGAACGAGACTTCTCTAGCATCGGTGTACGCCTACAGCCGCAGAGAACCCCCGCCATGCCCCACCATGACCCCTTCAGCACCCGTGAAATCGACGCGCTCTTGGTCCCCCGGGAGGGCCCCCACGTGTCCTTCTTCCTGCCGACGTCCCGGGTTACGCCACACGCAGAGCACGACCGGGTGGTGCTGCGAAACCAACGGGCTGAGGCGTTCACCGCGCTCACGGAGAGGCATGGGCTTCGTCGACGTGAAGCCGAGTCCCTGCTTCTTCCCGTGGATGGGCTGCTGGAAGACAGCGCGTTCTGGGCGCACCTCAGCGATGGGCTGGCGCTCTTCGTCGCCGACGGACACTTCACGTCGCTTCGCGTGGCATCGCCCTTGCCTGAACGCCTCACGGTGGCGCCCCGCTTCGTCGTTCAGCCGCTTTTGCCGCTGCTCTCCGGCGACGGGACCTACTACGTGCTCGCACTCAGCGCGAACGTGGTTCGTGTCTTTGAAGCCAGCCGAAGCGGCATCAGCGCGCTGCACTTGGCAGACCTTCCAACGGACCTGCGGGAGGCCCTCGAACTCCGCGGGCGCGACCCAAAGGACACGACAAACCGCGGATGGCAGGGCGATGAAGGAAAGAAGCGGCTCTACCGCAAGCTCTTCACGCGCGTTGACCGAGTGCTTCGACCGATGCTTCGGGGCGAACCGGTGGTGCTCGCGGGCGTCGACCATCTGCTGCCGATCTTTCGGCGGGCGAGCGGCTATGCTCGCCTCGTTTCGGACGCCGTTTCTGGCAATCCGGACGAACTCTCGAAGGAGCAGCTCCACGAAAAGACCTGGCCCCTCGTGCAGGCGATCTTCGACGCGCCACGGCGCGAAGCGATCGCTGCCTTCGCCGAAAAAGCCGGTACCGGTCTCACCGCAAACGGCCTCGCGGATGTGCTCATCGCATCGTCCGAGGGTCGAATCGACACGCTCTTCGTCGACCCCGCGGCGAGTGCGATCGGCACCTTCGACGTGGAGTCACGCCGACTGGCGATCGACGGCGATCCCCGCGCCAACAGCCAGGACCTGATCGGCCTTGCCGCCCAGTGGTCACACGAACGCGGCGGACGCGTCTACGTCGCCGAGCCTGACGACCTTAACGGAGCCAAGTTGCCCGCGGCGCTCCTTCGCTTTTGATCATCGCCGCCCCGCGACCACGTTTGCGCAACGTGCGCCGGCGAGACTCGCCGACGGCCAAATTCAAGGCTAGCTTTATCGAATCGAACGCACGCCAACCAACGTGGAGATGCGCCGCCGAAGCTTCAACGCGAAGCTAGGGCTCCTTCTGCTCGCTTTCGGCAGCGGATGCGTGCTTCGCATTCCCCGCGTTGGCAACACGCGGGGCCGCGAACGCCGCCGAAGCCGACGCAGTCGACGGCGGGCACGACGGTCCTCCTAGCCCGCATTCGTCACCAGATGGCGCCCCCTCGCACAGCCCTGGCGATCTCGTTGGGGGATTTCGCTACGGGGACGGACGCGGTCGGCGCCTTCAGCGGTCTACGGGTCCTACGCCGTTCAGCATTCCAGTGCTTCGGCCTACGCACCCCGCGGACGCGTGCGGGACTTCGGAAACTCGCGGGATGCGTTGCTCAGAACGGCATGAAGCTGAGTCCGAAGGCGCGCTCGACAAACCAAAGCAGCGCAATACCCGCGATGGGACCGCTGCCGAAGCGCACCACGGCGCGCGTCCACCTCGGCTGCTCGGTCAACAGCAATAGGACCGGAAAGACAGGCAGCACGATCGCGAGCTGGCCAAGTTCGACGCCCAGATTGAACGCCAAGAGCGCCGTCGTAAGGTCACCGCTTGGCATGCCAAAATCACGCAGCACGCCGCAGAACCCAAAGCCGTGAATGAGTCCAAAGGCAGAGGTAAGTAGAACCCGCCGCTTGGACTTGTCCATGGACCCATCGGGTCCTTCGGATCGAGTCAGCCAAAGGTTCTCGATGGAGACATAGAGGATCGAAAGGGCGATGCCGCTCTCGACAAACGCGGTGCCCATCCATTCGTTCAAAGGCACGATGGCCAGCGCGCCGAGGATCAGCGTGATGCTGTGGGCGACGGTGAACGAGGTCACGAGCACGGCAAGGTCCTTCCACCGTCGCACGACGAGCAGAAGGCAGAGCACGAAGAGCACGTGGTCGATTCCGCCCCAAATATGAATCATCCCTTGCCAGAGATAGTCGCGGAAGACGCCCCTAGACGATGCCGCATGTTCCACGTCTTCCGTCGCCGAGGGCCCCGCCCCACGCGCAGTCGATGCGGGCGTTTCCGCGTCCACAGTCGATGCGGTCGATGCAGCATCCTCCCTGGCTTCTGCCGAAGAGTCTTCGTCGAGGGGCTCAACTGCGCCGCTTGGTACGTCGGCGGGCGAGTCGTCCGTCGGAGCTCCTGCCGCGGGATCTACCGCGGCGTCTTCTGCGCCTTCTGCAATGGGCCCGATTTCAAACGTCTGACGGTTGCGCCCAAACGTGAGCCGCTGTCTTCGCTCCCCAAGGGAGATGTCCGCAACGAAGACATGGCCACTGAAGGTCTCCATGAAGAGAGTGTTTCGAATGCGCAACGCATGCACGGCGCCACGGCATCGGAAGTCGCGTTCGAACTCGAACATCGTCTCGCGCAACACGACGGATCGCACTTCCTCGTCGCCTTCGCACGGACTCCATGCGTCGGACTCGCCCTCACGGCTCGTGAACACGAGGTTCTCATCGAGGTATTCGGCGAACCCTGCGCCCCCACCGCTCGCCCCGGCCCGCTCTTCCGCTTCATCTCGGTCGAGCTCGAATGAGACGCGCACGACCTGCCCCTCTACCTCGGCTCGGAGGTAGCTGACGCTGAAACCGTGGGCCGCCGCCTCGCCCGGGAAGGCCATCAAGAGAGCGATGAGCCCGCAGACCGCAAGGGGCCGGGCAAGGGAGAACGAAGCAATCATCCGAGGGGCATCAAGGGCGCACGCCAAGAGCGACGTACATGCTTCGGGTTAGCCTCCGCCCTCCGTTAATGCAAGTTGGTTGCATCTTTGGCGTTCGCGATCTTGTCGCGTTTCCATCGTCGCGCTACGGACTGCACTCCGTACCTTCGGACGGCCGACAGACCCCATCCTCACACCTTCCGCTCGCGCAGTCGCGTGCGCCGGTGCAGGCCTGTCCACTCGCCTGGCGAAGCTCGACGCATCTTCCGCCGCTGCACTCAAACGACAGGCATTCGGTATCGAACTCGCACGCGCCGCCCGTGGGGACCCCCATCGCGCACATTCCACCGAGGCTGCAGACCAGTCCCGGCCGGCAGAACCTCCCTGCCGTACCCGGAAAATCCCGGCATCGGTCGCCGATATCGAGATCTTCGACGGCACATTCGTTGTTCACGCAAATCAACTGGCTCTCGCATCGGCTGGCGATCCGCCGGCCGGACCCGTCAGAACAAGCGCCACCTTCGCCGACCACTTCAAAGTCTGAGTACGGAGTGCAGCGCCCCTCAAGGCACCAGGTGAAGTCGGCGCACTCGGCGTCCGCGCTGCACTCCCCCTGCGCCGCGACGGGCGGCAGGCATCGCAGTGCTTCATCGTCGCCAAGCCGACAGCGATACCCCGATGGACACTGGGGTGAACTTCCACACGGCTCACCGGCCGTGAAATACTGCCAAGGGGCACATGCCCCACACGTGTCTGACCCGGTCGTCCAACACGCCAGACCGGGTGAGCAATCACGCATCCATCTGCACGGTGCATCGGCTTCAAAGCCGCCGGTGTACGCACGCCGGCATGCATCGGAGGTGGCGATAGCTCGCTCACAGTTCAGCTCGGAGTTCAGACACTCCTCAGCCGCCACGGGGTCCAGCGTCGCTCCGTGCTCATTCACCAGAAATCGAATGCGTGGCGCCAATCGCTCGTTGAACGCCGTCTCAAGAAACCTGTCCAACGGCGGGCCACCGCGCGCTCGCTCGAGCTGACCCATCGAGGCGAAATCGCCGCAGCGCCGGGCCTGTTCAAATGTGAGCGCGTCGAGTGCCCGCTGGAAGGCCAGGATGCGTTCGACCTCATCAGGCAAGGGCGTCGAACGCGCGCAGCCCACCAAACCGATGAGCAAGCACAACGCCAACACGATAAAACGATGAAGATGCACCGGCTCCCAAGAAGCAACTACCGTGCCTATGAATCGCTCTCGAAGCGCAGGGATGGAGCGAGGCAGCGTTATTTCTGTAACCGCTGCGTCGTAACGGCGATAACGCATGACTCCGGCGAGACGGAGCGCGGCGACGAGCTTCTGTTGTTGTGAACCGGCGGCGCACGTCCAACCGCTGCCTGAACCGGCCATGGTGTACAACGGGCGTGAGGTTGAGGTTGGGATCCGCGCGCTCTCGCAGTCGTTGATTCCGGGTCGGTCCGAAACGCGGACGACCAGACTCTCCCGTCGTCACACCGATCGGCCCGCTCGATGCTCACCCGGGTTCGCTTGGGGTAAGCATTTTCACGCACCCTTGACGCGCACGCACGCTCCAGCGCCATGCTGGAGGATGCGCTGTTCCTTTCCCGTTCGAACCGTCGCGTTCGTCGCGCTGGCCGCGACCCACCTCAGCGCGTGTGCCCGCTCAATCTCCCCGGAAGATGCCGCTGTCGACGACGACGGATCGACTCCGGACGTCGCCGTCCTTGGGGACGCCGAAACGCGGGACGCCGCGCCCGACGTTCTTGCGCTCGACGCCGCTCTCGACACCGCAGCGCAGGACACGGGGCCGTTCGACACTGCGATGCCTCTGGACGCGAGCCCGCCCGATGCCCTCGACGCTGCACCGGTGGACACCGGGCCCTTCGACACTGCGATGCCTCTGGACGCGAGCCCGCCCGATGCCCTCGACGCTGCACCGGTGGATGCGAACGTCCCGCCCTCCGATTTCAATCGCGTGTTCGTCAGTTCGCAGACCTTTGCGATGAACCTTGGCGGCGTGGACCCGTACGATGAAGCCTGCAATCGCTTGGCATCGGCCGCAGGACTTCAGGCGCGGGACGCCGCCGGCTTCATCGCGTGGATAAGCAGTCAAGCAAGCGACGCCGCCAGCCGCTTGGGCGATGCTCGCGGCTTTGTGCGCATGGACGGTCAGGCGTTCGCTGACGAGCTCCTCGCCAGTGAGGTGTTTCGAGGTGTGCGCTTCGACGAGCGCGGCACGCTTCTTCCGCCCGGGGAAAGCGCAGCGACGGGAACGAGGGCGGACGGTACGGCATCGTTTACACCAAACGGCAACTGCAACAACTGGACGTCCCGAGGCGCGCTCATGCTAACGGGACCAACCGACGGCGGGCCTCGATCATGGACCAGTCGAGAGTCTGCCACGTGCTCGGTTGCTCGACGCATCTACTGCGTGGAAACGGTACGCACGCGCGAGCTCATACCTGAGCCCGAGACCGGCCGCTTGATCTACCTCACCAACGACGACTTCGAGCCCGGCGGAGACCTGGCACCCGAAGACGCATGCGAAGCGAGCAAACCGGAGGGCGCCGGCGACGTCGCGCCGCTCCTGGCGACGCTCGAAACGGCCGCGAGCGACGTGTTGGACGACGACGCAACGTACGTTCGTCCAGACGGCGTGGCCGTCGGTACGGGCGCAGAGCTTCGAGCCGGCGTCTGGCGCGCCGGCGCGTGGCAAGAGGGCAGCGGCGCCTACCCAAGCGACGTACGCCGCGTATGGACCGGAAGCGAGCGCATCGACCTCATCGGAGACATGGCTTGCGACAACTGGACCTCGGAATCCCGCGACCTGCGCGGCCACTACGGATTTCCCGCGTCACCCGTGGACGGAGCCTTCTGGACCACTCGAACGCGCCGATGCACCTCGACGTCGGATCTACGCCTCTACTGCGTCGAAACGTCCGACTAGCGAGGACTCGGGTGAAGCTCATTCATCGATGCCGAGGACGCGCTGAAGGCCCACAAGCGTTGCCCCGCCGATGACGATCGGGATCCCGAAGAGCGCGACGATGGGAATGCGCTCGAACGGCCACAGGAACCACGTTCCCGCCAGCGCGCCAAGCCCAACGACACCTGCGCCCAAGATGGGCACGATGGCGAGCGGATTGCCGCGGCTCTTCTTGAGCGCGGCTCGAAACTCTTCTTCCTCGTTCATGACCAGACCCTACTCGGATCAGCGCGAAACGCTGTTACCCGCTTAGCGTAGCATTCCGACGACTCGACCCGCCTGCAACGGTCGACCGAACGGTTCGGGCCGTCGTTTAGGACGTTCATCAGGCCGTCCGTCAGTCGGCCCTTCCCGGATCGCTGAAACGCACCTTGACGGCCGCCACCGCGGCACCGATGCCGAACACGGTCCAGCCTGGCGGCGGCGACGGCAGTTGAGAGACGTCCTGCTTGACGGCGTCCGGTTCGTTGGCGCACCTCGGGGGACGCCGCTCACGTTGCCTCGGCGGTCCACCACCGGTCCACCACGGTCCACCTAGACCGGCGCTCCGACCCTTGCTTTTCCAGCGGTTGCCGACGCGAGGGCGATGGCATGGGCTCTGCAATCCGTTCTTCCAAGGCTGGGGTCGAACCGGCCAAGGAAGGCAACGATGACAAACGATTTTCAATCTTCGAAGTGCGTGTGGTGTTTGGCGGCGATGCTGCTCGGTGTGGGCTGTGGTGACGATTCGGCGGTCGATCGCTCCGAAGACGCGGGACCGACCACCGAGCTCGACGCCGGGCCAACGCCACCGGACGCGGCTATCGATGCCCGGGCGCCCATGCCGGGAGACGCAGCCGCAGACATGCGCGACGCCGAACTCACGGAAGATCGCGACTACAGCTTCGTCGTCGACGGCGACGCGATCTCCATCGAAGCGGATCTGAGTGATGAAGTGCGTGACTCGTTCCCCGGCGCGGCAACGCAACGGGTCGACATCAACACCGCCGATGACACTGTACTCATGCGGCTTCTCAACGCGGCGGGCGAACCCATACAGCTGTTCGCACTCGATCTCGAGGAGGCGCGCGACGGAAGCCGAACGGTGGAGGTCGAGTTCCCCGCCGAGGTTCCCACCACCTGTTCCGCCGTGCGCTGCTTCTGGGACTTCGACGCCGCTCCGGACGTCGGGGATCCCGCCACGGGTGCCCCCGCAGGGGACCACCTTGTGTTCACGGAAACGGCTCGCACGGTGACGACCGTGGGCGTGGTCGACGGAGTGAGCGTCACGACCGAGGCGCTGTTTGGCCCCGACGGTGAACTCGCCGACCTAAGGCGCACCGCCGACCAGGCGCCCAGCGACTGGACCGGCGAAGTCACCCTCG
>JBCCRV010000003.1:0-36955 GCA_039201085.1 Myxococcota bacterium
CAGGGGAGATCGGCCCGTGGATCGCTGTCGGGAATATCTTCAGCGAGCGGAAGCTGGGCCGTGCCGATCGAAAAGCCCGCGGCCAGGGCGCCGAAGACGCCGCCCGTGCCGACGAAGTCCGCGATGATCGAGTCGAAGCGCACTTGGTGGCGAAGGCCCCAGAGCCACTGGCTTTGGTCCGCCGTGCCGAAGCCGCCGACGCCCGGCTCACTGGGGGCCGCGCTGAGCTTTTCGAAGGTTCGCAGGAGCGCGCTGATCGCGGCTTCGTCGCTTCGCTCAACGACGCTCGACGTGCGTACGTTGTCAAAGAAGACCGACTCGCCGCTCGCGTCGTCGTAGGATGCGAGCCCTTCGGTGTTTTCGCCGCGGCTGCGCCACATGCGGTCAATGACGCGGGTGATCGTCGTGCGCGAGTCCGCTGCAAACGCAAAGTCCAAGCCTTCGTCGGAGAAGATGGCCGCGATATGCTCGCGCCACCATTGGTTGAAGATCATCGTCGCGACGGCGTCTTCCGCGTCAGTTCCCGCGGGAGTGGCATAGAAGGTTTGAACGCCCGACGCCGCTTCGGCGCCGCGCGTGAGCCAAGCGCTCAGACGATCGTACACCTCGTCGATCGCGTCGGCATTCTCCTCGTAGAGGGCAAGTAGGCGGGCTTCGTCGTCGCCGTCCGCGTCTTCCGACTGAATGCGGCGCGCTTCGTCGATGGCGCCGATGAGGTAGGGCACGAAACGTCGACCCATCACGGACGTGTGGTTGCCCTGAAGGGCCTGCATGCTGGCGACGTTGATATCGCCCGCTTCTGCTAGGCGGGCGAGCTCGGCGCGAATCGTCTCGCCGCGAAAGCCGTTGTTCCATGGGCCGCCGATATAATACGGGTCGTTGAAGAAGTTCCCATCGGTCGTGATGTTGGCGATGTCGTTGTTCGCCGTCAGCACGAAGCCTTCTTCGGGGTTGAGCGAACTCGGCCACTCGTCGAAGGGGATCAGGCAGGTCTCCGCCGCGTCGTCGCAGCTGCTCTCATCGGGCATGCCGCTTTCGTCGAGGCGCACTTCGAAGGCGCCGTATTCGGTGCCGTCGATAAGGCCGCGAGGATTGGCGCCGGGAAGCCAGCGGCCGTCTTCGTCACGGGGCAGGTGGGCGCGCGAGGGCATCGCGTTGTAGCTGCCGTAGTAGACGTTGCCTTCCACATCGGCGGCGACAAGGTTCTGCGCGTAGGTCACGAGCTCACGGGTGGCGTCGCGAAACTCGAGCACCGTGCCGGCGTCGCCCATGTTCTCAAGGGCGCGCAGGATGTTCGACACGTCAAAGCCTGTGTAGTCGAAGCTCACGGCGCTCACGACTCCGTCGCCGTCGACGTCGCTCGGGATCACGAACTCGCCCTGCACGTTGACGAGGGATTCACCGGGCCCGGGCGTCGTCGTCGCATCCGCCGGGCGGCCTTCGATGGCGGCGATCATGCGGCCATCGAAGGTCTCGTAGCGGTCCCACGTTTCGGTCCGACCCACCGACTCCAGCGCTTCGACGTCTGCCACGACGACCGTTTCGGGCACCACCACCAATGGCTGCTCCTCCCCGCGAAAACGCGTGGCCGTAGGCACGCCCTCCGTAAGCACGAGCTCCTCACCGTACCAGTCCGTAACGTCGCCGCGCAGGTAGGTCTGCGACCACGCGACCCGGCCGTTCGTGCCGACGGCCATCGGCGCGATGCCCGCGAAGAAGAGGCCCATCTCGGTCGTGGGCGCGGCGTTTTCGCCGAAGACGCTCGTATCGAGGCCAAGCTGGTAGAAGAGCGGCGCGATCGAGAGGGGCAGATGGCCGTCGCCGCTGAGGATGGCCGCGCCGTCGCCGAGCGCGGTGGTGGTTGCCCAGGCGTTGCTGCCGAAGTCGTTCCAGCGCCCGCCGCGAAAGCGTTCTTCGAAGGCGTCGTTTCGCGCGTTGAGGCGCGCAAGCATTGTGCGCTCGACGCTGCGTGGCAGACGATAGGGGCCGCGTGCAATCGGCGCGCGATCAATGCGAAGGGCCGTGCTCGGTCGTGCGAGGCCAAAGCCCGGTGCGGACGACACGTCGTTGAGCGGACGTACGGGTTCAAAAAGGTCCTGACGGGCGCCGTTGCGGCGCAGGTCGTCATCTGGATACACCTCGGCAAGCTGATCTTCGATGGCGCCGACGACCGGGTCGCCCGTTTCGTAGCCCAGCTGAAACACGGGCACGGCCGCAAAGGCGATGAGGTCCGCGGACGTAAGCGGCTCCATGTAGTCGGCTGCGGTTCCGCCGAGCACCAGGGAGAGGAGCGCGAGTTCGCTCGGCGCTTCGGCCGTCGAACTGGCGACGGCGTCGATGTACGCGTTTACGCCGTTCGTATAGGCCTGCACGATTTCGAGCTGCTCGGGCGTGAGCCGTTCAAAGAGGCGCTCGGCGATCTTCGTCATGCCGCGTCCACGCGCGGCGAGGTCGCCGGAGAGCGCGCCGTCGCCGATCAACTCGGCGAGCCGCCCTTGGGCTAAGCGCCGACCGGCTTCGATCTGAAAGTAGCGGTCGCGGGCCACGACGAAGCCCTGCGCGACGCGAAGGTCGAGCTCGTTGCTCGCGTAGATATGGGGAACGTCCGCTTCCGTTCGAAGGACGTACACGGGCGCGCGCAGCGCCGGAATGGTCCAGCTTGCCGACTCTTCCACGCGGAGCACGTCGCCGCGCGGGCCGTCCGGCAGGGCCATCTCTTCGGCACCATCGATCGCAGCGTCAACGCCTGTCTCCGTCGGAGCATCGGGACCGGCGTCCATCGAAGACGAGTCGTCCCCGCACGCGACGAAAAGGAGGAGCCAACAGCAAGGAAGCACGCGAAACATGGGCCCAAGGTACCGCAGCTCCGCGGCGCCCGCATCGCGAACATGGTGCCCAAACGAGGTCCGAGCGTGATGCCGGCGGGGAACTTCGCTCAGAGCAAGCGCGTGATACGCCGCACCACCTGAGTGCATACCGCAGCCGGCGCGCCATCGTACGCATCCGTTGCAGGTTGACCGAGCTGATCGATGATCTGACCGATTTGGTCTTGGGCGGTCTCGGACGTGGCTCCCTCTACGATCAGCACGAGCGTACCGTCATCCTGGAGCTCGCTTCGAACATCGGGCCATTCGGCCGGAGGCGGTGAAATGCCGCCGTAGGGCGAGAAGAGCGTGTCGCGCCCATCGGGGTCCGGACCGTTATGCATTTCGCTGTCGGTCCAGACGAGAACGATGCGCTGCGAACCCGTCCGCCAACAGCCATCGCCGTCACGTCCGAGCGTGCAGGAGATCGTCCCGGCTTCCGGGTGAAGGGGCTGACCCGCCAGGGACCAGAGACCTTCGATCAGCGCATCGGGACCGTCGCCTCCACCGGTCTCCGGCGGCGCGTCGCTGAGAAACGCCGTACGCACCTCGTTGATGTCGTCGGTCGGTTCAAGGCCGTACTGAAAGAGTATCCCAGACGGGCTAACGTCACTGAACTCTCCAAAGAACGCGACGCCTACGTTCACTTGGTCGAGCGAAAGCAACGGGCGAATGCAATCGGCAAAAAAGTCCGCTTCGTCCATCGCGTCGTCCGCCATCGAGCCGGTCACTTCGCGAAGCACGATCACGTCCACGTTCGACGGCGGCATGCAGGCGACGACTTCTTCGTCGAAGAGGCACGCGTCGCTGCACTGCAGGATGCGCTCTTCGCCCGCGTCGCATCCAGCGCCGGTCGCACGCTGCTGACCCGGTGCGCAAATGCCTTCGTCTTCGCAATCCCCCGTAGGCACCCATTCGCAGAGCTCGTTGCAGCGGCTCCGCTGCTGGCCGCAGTTGCCGCAGGCGACGTCCTCGCTCGTGCCCGGGGCGCACACGCCTTCGCGCTCGCAAGGGCCGTATTCCCAAACCATGTCCACGGTGCAGAAGCGGTCCGTCGTTCCGCAGTTGCCACAGTCGACGGTCTCGAGGGCGCCGGGCGTGTCGCAGGGATCGCTGGCGCATTCGCCGACGGGCTCAAACTCGCAGCTGTCGCTGCATACGACTTCACGGTTGGCGCCATCCTCGCAGCCTTCCGTGCTCACGCCGCTCGCACCCGGCGCGCACTCGCCTTCGCCCGAGCATTCGCCGGTGGTTTCCCACTCGCAGCTTTCGTTGCAGCGGCTGATGCGCTCGCCGCAGTTGCCGCAGAGCTCGGCGGCTTCGTCGCCCGGGGTGCAGGTGCCCGTTTCACCTTCGCAGGGTCCGGCTTCCCAGACTCCGGCCGAGGTGCAGAAGCGTGTGGCGCTTCCACAGCGGCCGCAGGCGACCGTTTCCGTGGCGCCCGGCGTCTCGCACGGTTCGGGCCCGAGCTCAGGCGCGCCTTCATCGACGGCCTCGTCCACGCCCGCATCCACGGCTGCTTCCGCAGCGCTGTCTTCCGCGCCGTCGACCTGCGCGTCGACGGAGAGGTCAGATGCGTCGGTCGAATCGCTGCATCCAGCAGCCAGTACGCCGATCATGACAAGACAACAAGAGCTTCGAAACGCCATGGCGCCGAGTTTCACAAAACGGTTCACGCTGCGCAACAGACCCCGTTGCGAACGCACCGATCCCGCCCTTAAAGCACGAACGCCGGCCGCAAAGCGACCGGCGTTCCCGCGAAGTGAAGCGGTCTAGGCGTCGATGCTGACGCCGATCTTCTCGCGCAGCTGCATGTAGGCGGGGGACGCCGAGTACAGGTACAGCTCCTGGAGACGTTCCTTCTGCGGCATGGCGTCGGCTGGGCTGGCCTTGATGACGGCGGCGGCCAACTCGAGGCTGTTCGACATCACGAAGCCGACGCGATCCGCCGTAAGGTCGACGGCGGCGATCCACTTCTTCATGTCGAGCTCAGGCGCCGCCGAGAGCAGCTTCTGCACGAGGCCTACGAGCCGATCCTGCTCGGGGCGACCGAGGTGCTCGCGCAGGCTGGCGGCGCGCGCGTCGACCTTGCTCTTCAGCTTCGGCGGCACAGGAAAGGCCGGTGTCGCCACCTTGATCGCGCCGAGGAGCCACGCGCGAAGGGCGCTGCCGCTTCCGGCCAGCAGGCGCATGATGAGCCCGTTGCGGAAATAGGTGAGCTGCCGACTCGCGACGAAGGCCAGCGCCTGAGGCGGGCCGCCCGCGAGGGCGCCCTTGCCCACACCGAGGGCCGGCGCTTCCGTGAACAGCACACTCAGACCGCCGGGATCGGACTCGCGGTAGTAAACCGGCGGAAGCGTGATCTGGGTGACGCCCGCGGCGTAGGCGAGGGTCTTCACCATTTCCGATTTGTCTGACGACGCATCACGCGGCGAAGCGCCGTCGAGGTCGTAGGCGCCGAGGGCCTGGGCCGAAGCGCGGCACGCGGCCGGCGCGATGGCTGCAAAGATGTCCGTCAGAAGCGGGTCCTGGTCGGGGTGGATCAGATGGTTGAACCAGTGATCCTCGCCGAAGAACTCCTGCGCAGCCGCCGGGTGCTTGGGCTTATGCGCCTTGTAGAGCGACTCCTCTTCCGGGCCCGCCATGCCGAGGGCCTTGAGGGTCTGGCACACGCACCACTCCTCGTCTTCGAGGTTGCGGCCCGCGTAGATTTTGCGCAGCGCCTGGTACGACTCCACGCGGTACGGGCTAAGCCGAAGGATGGCGCCGTGGGCGTCGATGGCCTTGCGAAAGAAGCGCTTTGGATCCTGCTCGTAGATCGCCACGAGCGTTTCCAGGCGGGCGCGTGAATCACCGTCGAGCTCGTGCGCCGACTCGTAGGCTTCGGCGGCCTTGGCGGGGTCGCCGATCTGCTCGTTGTAGAGCGCGCCAAGGGCGTCGTAGAGCGCGGCGCGCTCCTCTTCCGGTGCGCCGGCGCGGCGCTCGATGCGGCTTTGGTAGGCCGATGCGAGTTCGCTCCAGGCGCCGTCGTCCGTGAGGGTGGCGACGAGGCCATCCCAGGCCTTATCGAGGCCGGGGTTGTGGTCGAGGGCCTGGGCGTAGTAGTCCGCGGCTTCGCCGCTGCGCTTGAGCTCACGGTGCGCGATGGCCGCGGCCGTGAGGTAGTACTTCGAAAGCTGTGAGGGATCGGTCACGAGCTCGGCGATGCGCAGGATGACCTCGACAAGGCGCGACCAATCGCGGCTCTCCGAGTACACGCCCATCAGCTTCGTGAGCAGGTTTCGGTCGTCGGGCACGATCTCCAGAGCTTCGACGTAGCTCTTGGCGGCCTTTTGCCGGTCCTCGAGCTTCTCGAGCTGCACGTCGCCGATCTTCACGAGGAGCGCGAAGCGCGCGTCGTCGTCGAGGTGGTCCATGCGATGGCGCGACATCGTGATGAAGCCTTCGAAGTCGCCCTTATCGAGCTGAACTTGACCGAGCGCTTCGAGCGTGGCCTTTTCGTCGGGCAAGAGCTCGGCGGCTTCCTTGAGAAGCTTCTGCGCTTCGTCGAGCTCGCCTGCACGGCGCAGGGCGTCGCCGCGACGAAAGAGCATGCGACCGCGATCGGCGCCGCGAATTTCATCGCCGAACTCTTCGAGGAGCTGGCCGTAGAACTCGGCCGCTTCGTCCGCCTCGCCCGCCTCGAAGGTCACTTCGGCAACCTTCTCGAGGACGCTGCGATCCTTCGGCGCGAAGGCGCGCGCGTTGAGGTACGCGCGCTGGGCCTTTGTGAGCTGGCCGGCGCTGCTGAAGGCATCGCCGGTGCGCAGGCAGATTTCCAGGGCCTCTTCCTTCTCAAGGTCGCCCGTGCGCGAAAGGAGCGGCTCGTAAAGGGCCGCGGCGGCGGCGGCGTCGCCGCCGTCGTAGGCCATGTCGCCGAGGCCGCGGGCCGCTTCGAAGGACGAAGCGTCGAGGGCCAGCGCCGCTTCGAAGGACTCCTTCGCCCGGGTGCGGTCGTCGAGTCGGCGGAAGTAGAGGTCGCCCAACTCGGCGTGCAGCTTCGCCTTGCGAAGATCGCTCGTGGTGCGTTCGAGCTCGCCGCGAAGAAGGTCCGCTGCGCCCTGGGCGTCTCCGCGGGAGGCGTAGAGGCTGCGGAGGGCGTCGGACGCAGCCGTCGACTCCGGGTCCGCTTCGAGGGCGCGCTTGTAGCGCTCGATGGCGCGGTCCTTGTCGCCGGCTTCTTCCAGCAGGCGACCGGCCTCGACATAGTGGCCCGCCCGCTCGCTGCCCGATGCGGACTCGGCCAAGCGATCGACGGCGGCCACGGCGGCGCTCGCGTCTCCGGATTCGGCCGTGAGCCGTGCCGAAAGGCCGAGGGCTTCGACGTTCTTCGGGTCGTCCGCGAGCACCCGCTCGCAAATCGCCAGCGCCCGTTCGGGCGCACCAACTTCCTTCATGAGGGCGCGGGCGGCGCGAAGCAGAAGATCGGTACGGCGGGCGTCGTCGGTCGTCGCCTCGGCGTGCCGCTCGAGCGTGCGCACGAGTTCGTCGTGTTTGCCCTGCGTTCGGTATAGGCGCGCCAGCGCCACGTTCGCGGCCTCGTGGCCGCCGTCGATCGTGACCACGGCTTCGTAGCTCTCGGCCGCCGCGGCGGGGTCGACGAACTCTTCTTCTTGAATCGCACCGATGTGCTCGTGAATCGCCACCTTCTGACGCGGTGTCGCGACCACATCAAGCTGCTTCGTGAGCGTCTCGAGCAGCTTCGGGTAATCGCTTCGCCGCGCGTAGACGCGCTCGAGGCCCTTGAGGGCGTCGATGCTCGTTCCATCGAGGGCGAGGGCCGCTTCGTACTGGACCGTGGCCTTGTCGAAATCGTCGAGGCGATCTTCGTAGAGCTCGGCAAGCTTGAGGTGCGCTTCGACCTTCCGGCCACCCGTGGTCTGACGAACGCGCTTTTGCAGGAGCTCGGCCAGTTCGGCCCACTCGCTTCGCGCTTCGTGCAGCGACGCGATGGCGTCCAGCGCCTGCGGGTGCGCCGGGTCGTCCTTCAGCACGTTCTGAAAGATCATCATCGCTGAGTCTTGATCGCTCAGCTTGCGCAGCACGATGTCGCCGGCTTGGGCCAGGTAGTCGCGGGCGGCGGCAGGGTTGCTCGACGCTTCGGCGCGGCTTTGAAGGAGCTGGGCGAGCTCCTGCCACGACTGGGCCTTCGTGTAGAGCTCGGTCAGTCCGTCGTACGCATCGTCGGCGGAGGGATCGAGCTGCAGCGCCTGCGCGTAGCAGGGGAGCGCAAAGTCCGGCCGCTGAAGGGAGCCCTGGTACCAGCCGCCCATGAGCACGTAGAGCACGACGGCGTCGCTTGGGTCTTCTGGGTCGGCCGCGGCTTCTCCGAGACTGGTGAGCACTTCGTTCCAGTTGTTCGCGTCCGAGCCGGCCAAGCGCTCGATCGCGCGCTGGGTCTTTTCGTCGCGCGGCTCGTCGGCGAGCGCCTGCGTCCACGCGACCAGGGCGTTTTCGGCGTCGCCGATCGACTCTTCGTACAGCTCGGCGATCTCCCGAAGCACGGCGGCACGTTCCGCCGTCGATTCGACGCGCTCTACGCGCTCGAGCAGGAGCTCGGCGAGGCCGTCGTGGTCGCCGTTCCGACGGCAGATCTCTTCGAGGCCGCTCAAGGCGATGGCGTTGCCTTCGTCGACCTCGCGCACCGCAGCGTAGGTCTCGCCGGCGGCGGCGCGGTCCGAAAGCTCGGCGTCCTGAATGCGCGCGATGCGCAGCAGCAAGCCGGCCTTCACGTCATCCTTATCGGCCTTTTCGAGGGCCTCGCGGTAGACCGCGATGGCCTTGTCCCACGCGCCGGCGGGCGACGTGACCTCTTCGAGGGCCGTGGCGGCGTCGGCGCTTTCGGGCGAACCGAGGAGCTTCTTCTTGGCCTTGCCGAATGCCTTCTCGTCGAGGGCTTCCTTCTTTTCCTTCGACTTCGCGAGGGCCTCGATGGCCTCCCAGAATTCGCCAGCGCTGTGAAAGCGATCGGCCGGGTCCTTCGCGAGGGCCTTGAGCACGAGGGCGTCGAGTGCCTTGTCGATCCAACCCTTAGGCGCATGCGCCGAGGGGGGCTCGGCCTCGCGCTCAAGGTGCTGGGCGATCACGTCGAAGGCGCTTGTTCCTTCAAAGGGCTTCTTGCCCGAAAGGGCTTCGTAGAGCGCCACGCCGGCGGCGTATACATCGCTCGACGCGGATACGTCGGCGCCGCGAGCCATCTCGGGCGACACGGCGTGGGCGTTTCCGAACACGCGCAGCGCGCCGATCGCATCGGGCGAAGACGCACCGGCGGCGAGCAGGCGGTACGCACCGCCATCGATGAGCACACCCGTCGGCTCGCCTCGGCTTCCGTCGTCCTTTGTCGGGCGCGTGATGAAGATATTCGCTGTCTTCACATCGCTGTGCACGAGGCCGGCGTCGTGAACGGACTGAAGGGCCTTCAGCAGACCGGTGAAGATCGGGCGGGCTTCGTTGAAGTGCATCGGACCGACGCGATCGATGCGCGCCGCCAGGGTCTGGCCCTCCAGAAAGTCCGTCGCGACCCATGGGCGGCCGTCGGGGAGGTAGCCGCAGCCGTGAATCTGACCCACGCCACCGGTGCTCGCCCGGCGAAAAGCACGCTGGGCCGTCAGGTAGCGGGCCACGGCGCTGCGGTCGCGCGAAAGGGACGAACGAATCACTTTGATCGCCACGCGCACGCGCGTGTCGCCTTCGCCGCGATCGCCTAGGAAGACCTTGCCGAGGCCGCCATCGGCGAGCTTCTTACGCACGGTGAAATCACCGATGGACGAACCGGGCTCCGGTTCAGCGCCCATGCGCACATCGAAGACGCGGGCGATGTCCGCCGAACGCTTGCCCGCGAGCCGAACGGCATCGGCGAGGGCCTCGAGGGCTTCGTCCTTCGCCGCTTGTTCGACGAGGGCGCGGGCAAAGCTGCCCTTACCGGCGTCGCCCTCCCCCGATAGTTGGCCGGGGTCGTACCCCATGAGGTCGGCGGAGAGGTTCCGCATTTCTTCGAGGTCGAAGAGCCGCTCCAGCTCTCCGCGCATGAGGTCCGTCGTCTCTTGATTCATTCGCTTTGATCGCCGCCCGCGGCCGGCAGGGCCGCTCAGGGGGAGCGGATAGTAGCGACGATCGGCACGAGGCGAAAGGCGACGATGCTCAATTGGTTAGCGCGCCAGAAAAGACCAAAAAGCGCCGAAAAATCCGTGGTTTTTCGAGCTGTCCAGCAGGGCAGACATGGACCGAAGGCCCGGTCTGCCCTGCTGGCGCTTTGCTTAGGCCGCTGGGCGCTTCACCCCGAGGTTTCTGCGGGGCACCTCGGGCAAGAGGCGGAAGCCCCCCACCTGCCGCCATAGGCGGCGATGCAGCAACGCCGCTTGAACAGCGATCTGCAGGCAGAAGCCGACCCACCCGCCGACGGCGCCGTAGCCCATGCGAACGCCGAGGAAGTAGGCGAGGGGCGGCGTGAAGATCCACGCGGCCGCTACGCCGACGACGGCGGCGTAACGCACATCGCCGATGCCGCGAAGGATCGCGGCGGCGGTGATGCCCAGGCCGTCGAAGACCTGAAAGAGTCCGCCGAGCAAGAGCAGCGCGGCGATCGCATCCAAGAGCTCGCCCTCCTCCGCGAAGAAGCCCGCGATGAAGTAGCGGCCGAGGCCGAGAGCCACGAACCAGACCGCGCCGTGCCAGAGCGAAAAGCGCAAGGCGATGCGCGACACGCGATGCACCAGGCTCAGCCGATCCGCGCCCCAGGCCTGGCCTGCCAGCGAGGAGCAGGCTTCGCCAAGGGCCACCATCGGCAGGAAGACGAAGTGCATGAACTGGAGCGCCACTTGGTGCGCCGCCATTTCACGCTCCGGTAGGGTCGACAGGATCGCCGCCAAGACGGCGAAGGTGCCGATCTCGAGCACGAACTGCACGCCCGTGGGCGAGCCGATGGCGACGAGCTCGCGCAAGTGGCGCGCGCGCGGCAAAGCCATCGAATCGCGCCGGGGAAAGAGCGCCAGCATCTGCACGGTGAACGCCGCGACGCTCGCCCATGCGGCGCCGGCGACGCCCCAGTCGAGGTGCAAAACGAGCAGCACGTCCAACCCGATGTTCACCGCGTTGGCCAAGAGCGCAGCGCGCATGGGCGAAGTGCTGTCACCGATGCCGTAGCGAACTTCGCGCTGCGACACGTACACCATGGCGGGAAAGCCCGCGAAGGCGATGACCCGCCCATAGTTCAGCGCTTCGCGCCCGGCGCCGCCCGATGCCGCAAGCACAGGGAGGGCGTACGATGCGGCATAGACGAGCACGCTGACGACCACGCCCAGCGCGACGCCCGCCACGAGGGACGCGCCGGCGTGCAAACGCACCTCCAACGCGTCACCCGCGCCAAAGGCCTGGGCGACGAGTGTCTTCGCACCGCGGGCAAAGCCGAAGCCAAAGCCGGCGAAGGTGAAGAAGGACACGCTCGCAAGGCCGACGCCGGCCAAGGCCGAAGCCCCTAGGCTCGATACGCACAGCGTGTCGACGAGGGCGATAACGGCGTGCGAGACCATCGAAACGGCGATCGGCCCGGCCATTGTCAGCACGGCGCGACGGGGCGACGAGGCCCATTCGAGGTTGGGTTGGCGATGGTGAGTCATGGGAAACTCCGCTGGAAGAAGGTTCTAAGTACGAAACGAAACGATGAAAGTTCGGGGTGGGAGAAAAGGCCGGCGCGCCGCGTGAAGAAACGGCGGCCACCGGGGCGCGCGAAAAAGTCGCGTAGGCGGTGCAGCGAGCCACGCGTGCCGCGAAATCCGCAGGGCAGGCGAAGTCAGCAGGGCGAGGGGACCCTCCAAGCAGGGTCCGACGTCAACGAGCTGAAGGGGGGCTCAGCCGAGGCTGAGCTTCAGCTGCTGGCGCGTACGCCACAGGCGGCCCGAGCCGCTCGCGCTTGGACAAACGGATGGCATCACCGGGTTCACGGTCGCGATAGCAATTGCGATGTTCGTGTGGGTGATCATGGGTCCGTCCCCTAGCCGCAGACTGGCAAATGGCGCAGCAACGTCAAGGGTGGGAAACGACTTTTTTCTCCGCTCGAACGGAGGCGGGGGAAGAAGCTGGCTCACGCAGGATTTCATCGTGTCCAGGGTCTCCTCAAGCCGTCATCGCGTCGCTAAAACGGTTGCCCTATCAACCACGCGTTGGCGGGTCGTCAGACCGTTTCAAGAGTCTGACGCGCAGTCCTTCGTGCCCCGCTCATGACCGACGACGATTCGAGGAAGTCAATGCCGTTCGGGAGGAAACGTGAAGCGCGTGAGGCGCCTTGGACTCAGCCCACGTCGTTCGAGCCCGGTGTGCGCCGCGCCTTCGCTAGCGACCCGTGGCGTCCTTGCGAAGCGCCGCTTCCGCCGCCTCTACGGCATCGCGAAGGGTCATCTTTTCGTAGCGCAGCGTAGACACGCCCGCCGCGAGTGAAATGCGAAAGGCGCCGCCGACCCCTTCAAAGGAAAGGGCGCCGACCTCTTCTTGCAGGCGCGCGATGGCTGGCGCAATTTGCGCGCCGAGCGTGTTCGGGAACGCGAGCGCAAAGGTGTCGCGGGCCCACAGGCCTCGCAGGTCCTCGAGGCGAAAGCGTGCACGAATCAGCTCGGCGCAGCGCCGCGTGGCGGCCGTAGCGCCTTCATCGCCGCGACGGGCCGCAAGCCCCGCCGCGCCCTCGATCGTCACGAAGGCAATGGCGATCGGTGCGCGCGCGCGTCGCGCCGCCGCCGCGCGCGCACGAAGCGCTTGAATGAACTGCGCGCGGCGCGGCAAGCGCGTGAGCCGGTCTGGTGCCGCAGCCAGCCGGATGCGGACCGATCCCGCGATGCGCGCCACCGTCGCGGCGGACGCCTGCTCGAAGACCTGCGATGCGCCCGACTGAAAGAGCGCATCGCTCGGCGAAAGGCCCGTGACGATCAGTGCGGGCTCGGCGCCGCCTTCGCTCATGCGAATCGCCGAAAGGCTACCGGCAGCCGAGCCGTCGATGACGACGGCGTGCGGCATCCAATCCGTGAGGCTCGTGCGTACGCGCTCCCATTCACGGGCACGTCGTACGCGCACCGTTTCGCGCTCGAGTGCATCGGCCACGCCGACGGCACCGCCCTGCGTCCAAACGAGCACGCGCGGAGGGCTGCGGTCGGCCATGGCCGACATGTGCTGAACGGCGGCGCTCAGGGTCGTGGCGTTGATCGGTTCGACGAGAAACTGATCGGCCCCCATCGCCTCCGCCACGCTGCGACTGCCGGGCGCATCGGTGGCGGCGATCACCGCCACGCGAGGACGCTCGATGAACGCCTCGAGGGCGAGACCCGCCTCACCGGGGCGGCCAAAGGGAAGCGAAAGAATGACGAGCTCGCCGTCCGGCGCTTCGCCCTCGCGAAGCTCGGCGCTCGTGTGCCACTCGACGGGCAGCAGCGACGCTTCGAGGCTGCGCCGGACGAAGCTCGCCTGCGCTTCGTCGTCGCTAAGAATGACGACGCGCGGGCCGAAAAGATCCGTCGCAAGGGGCATGGTCGTGCTGGGCGTGTGCGCATGCACGGGGGCCGGCTCTTCGAGCTTCACCTCGTTCAGGGCGCCGAGCTCGCGCTCGATCGCGCTGAGGTCGATCTTCATGCTCGTGCGCCGCCGCATGGGCAGCGCGGAGCGCACGGTGCGCGCGAAATCGCCGGGATCGATCGGCTTGTGCACCACTTCCGTGACGCCGAGCTCGCTGAGCCGACGAAAGGACTCGAGGTCCCGAAAGAAGGCGGAGACAAAGACGATCGGCGTCATCGCCCCGGATTCCCGGACGGCTTCGATCCAGCGGAGACCCGTCGTATCGGGCAGGAGCCCGTCTACGATGACCGCATCGAAGCGCTCGGCCTGAAAGCGCTCGAGTCCGTCCCGCCCCTTTGCGGCTTCGCTGACGTCGATGCCGCCTTCCTCGAGGGCAGCACGCGCGAGGGCGCGAAACGCCTCGTCGTCGTCGATGAGAAGCACGTGGGGCACGCCCAATGATGGCAAAGCACCCCAAATAACGGAAATTTACGGACCCGTTGACGGCCATCGCCGGCGGCGTCAGTGTCCCCAGCCATGACGAAGATTCGGTTCGAACCCGCTGGTTTTGATGTCGAAGTGGAGGCGCCCGTGGCGCTCATCGACGTGACGGACGAGTACCCCGACGCCGACGTGCCCTTTAGCTGCCGTTCGGCCAGCTGCGGCACCTGTCGAGTGAAGGTCGGCGCCGGCGCCGACGGCCTGGTGCCAGCGGAAGAAGACGAACTCGAGGTGCTCCGGCTCTTCGAAGACGGGCCGGACGTACGCCTCTGCTGCCAGTTGGAGCTCGCCAAGGGCGTCGAGAAGCTCGAGCTCGAAGTTGTCGATCCGCTGGGCTGAGCTGAACTGAACTGCGTGGAGCTGAACTTAGCTGATCGACCGGGTGGAACAACCGAGCGGAGCGCTCGGCCCCTCGATCGCTTTGGCTCAGGCATGCGCCCGACTGATAGTCTGCACCCGTGACGGCCTTCGCCCAAGCCTTCGAGGAAGTGCTTGGCGCCGCCGTCGCCATCGACGCCCAGCTTCGAATCGTGGCGATGACGCCCGACGCCGAAGCGCTCCTCGGCGCTCCGCGCGTTGGCACGCCACTCGTTCAGGTGCTCTGCGGCCAGGCGGAAAAGCGGCCCGTTGCCGAGGCGCTCTCACGCGGTGCGGCGGTCACGGCGGAAGTGCCACGGCCGGGCGCTGAAGGAGAAGCGCTTGTGCTGCGCGTGCGCACGATTCCGCGACGACGTGGTGGCGCACTCGTCGGCCATGTCGTGCTCCTCGAAGCGACGACGGCGGCCGAAGGCTCCATAACGCGGTGGGGCATGACGACGGCGGCGCCGGCGATGAAGGCGCTCTTTCGTCAGATCGAACGGGTCGCCCGCCGCGACAGCACGGTGCTCGTCCGGGGTGAATCCGGCACGGGGAAGGAGCTCGTTGCCCGCGCCGTCCATGACGCGTCGCCTCGGCGCGAGCGGCCCTTTCGCGCAGTGAACTGCGCCGCCCTACCGCCCCAACTGCTCGAAAGCACGCTCTTTGGCCACGTGCGCGGCGCCTTCACCGGTGCCGTCCGCGATTCGCTTGGGCTCTTTCGCAGCGCCGAAGGCGGCACGCTTTTTCTCGACGAGATCGCGGAGCTGCCCCTGCCCACGCAAGCGAAGCTGCTGCGCGTGCTGCAGGAGCGTGTGGTTGTGCCCGTCGGTGGCCACGAACCGATCGCCGTCGACGTGCGCATCGCCAGCGCCACGCACCGGGCGCTGCGTGAGGAAGTCCGCGAGGGCCGGTTTCGTGAAGACCTGCTCTACCGGGTGCGCGTCATTCCGCTGCGCCTGCCGCCGCTGCGCGAACGGGTCGGCGACGTGAAACTGCTGGCGATGCGCTTTGCCGAAGGGCTCACCGACGAGACGCGACGCGTCACGGCGATCGGCGACGCTGCCCTCGGACTACTCGAGCGCTACGACTTTCCCGGCAATGTACGGGAGCTGGCCAACGTCATCGAGTACGCCTTCACCATGGGCGAAGGCCCCGTTCTGCTGGAGTCGGACTTGCCGCCGGAGCTTCGCAACGCCGATCGACTCGAAAGCGTGAACGTGCCCGAAGGCGGCACGACCGATGGTCTCGACGACCAACAGCGCCGGCTCGTTCGGGTGCTGGAACGAACGGGCGGTCACCGGGGCCGCGCAGCGGCCATTCTCGGACTCTCGCGCAGCACGCTCTGGCGCCGCCTCAAAGAGATCGAATCACTCCGGGATGGAACGCGGGGTGAAAAAACGCTGGGCGAGCTTCATGCCGACGAGCATCGATAGAACGAGCACAAGCGAATCGGCAAAAGCACCGGACGTGAGGGCGTAGCCCGCGGAGGCAAGGGCCGGCCCGGGACAGTAGCCGGCCAGTCCCCATCCGATGCCGAAGAGCGCCGCGCCGCCGATAAGGCGCAGGTCGATGTCCGTCCTGGTCGGCAGCCGAAAGCGATCGCCAAAGATCGGCCGGCCACGCCGCTGGGCGAGACGCAGAACGGGCATGAACACCAGCAAGCCGCCACCCATCACGAAGGCGAGCGAGGGATCCCACGAAGCGAAGCCGTCGCTAAAGTCGAAGAAGCCGATCACCTTCGAAGGCAAGGTCATGCCGCCAAGGGCCAGGCCTGCCGCGAAAACGAGACCGGCGATGAACGCGACGCTCTGCTGCTTCACCGTGCCGCCTCCGTCAGCGGCCCGTGCATAAGCGCCACGGTGATCGCCGCCGTGACCATGAAGGTAAGCACCGCCGCGAGTGAACGGCCGGAAAAGCGGCTCAAACCGCAGATGCCGTGACCGCTCGTGCAGCCGCTGCCGAGCTGGGTGCCCACGCCCACGAAAAGGCCCGCGGCGATCAGCGAGCCGTACGAGCGAGGAACGACGTCAAAGGCGCTCGCGTCGAAGAAACCCCACACGGCGCCTCCGATCAACAGGCCGAAGACGAAAAGCAGGCGCCAGCCAAGGTCGGAGCGCTGGAACCGGAGCACGCCGCCGGCGATGCCGCTGACGCCGGCGATCCGCCCGTTGAACAAAAAAACAAGGGCGCTTGCCAAACCGATAAGCAAGCCACCGAGGAGTGACTGAATGGGGGTGAAGTTCTCCATCGCGCCTCGCCGCAGCATGGAGCGTGCCACCAAAACTGCAGCGACGCTTTCGGCCGGGCGTGAAACAACCTGAAACACCGTCGGGCGCAACGCGCGCCAAGTTGAAACACTCCGGCGACCCGCCTTCGACCCTTTGATGCCATCGCAGCCATGAGGCGCTGGCACTGTCCATGCAGAGCAATCGTGCCATGGCCGAAGTGACACGGATTCAAGCCTTCTACGACCACGCCACCTTCACTTTGACCTACTTGGTCTCGAAGGGCTCGGACGCGCTGATCATCGACCCGGTGCTCGACTACGAGCCCGGGGCGTCGCGCGCGGACACCACCCAGCTGGAGCGCCTCGCCCAGGCCATCGAATCGGAGGGCCTGCGGCTGCATGCCGTCTTCGAGACGCACGCCCATGCCGATCACCTGAGCGGCGGCCAATGGCTCAAGGCGCGATTCGGCGTGCCCGTGGTGATCGGCGAGCGCATTCGCGAGGTGCAAGCGGTGTTTAAGGGACTGTTCGAACTGGACGGACTTGCCACGGACGGCTCCCAGTTCGACCGATTGATTCACGACGGGGAGACCGTGGCCTTCGGCGGCCTTGAAGTGGAAGCGCTGGCGACTCCGGGGCACACGCCCGCCTGCGTGAGCTACCGAATCGAGGACGCCGTGTTCACCGGCGATGCGCTCTTCATGCACGACTACGGCACGGGCCGATGCGACTTTCCTCGCGGAAGCGCCTCGGACCTCTACGAGAGCGTGCAGCGCCTCTACGCCCTCCCCGATGCGACGCGTGTGTTCGTCGGCCACGACTACCGTCCCGGCGGGCGGGAGGTGCAGTGGGAGACCACGATCGAAAAGAGCAAGCGGCTCAATCCCCAGCTCTCTGCGAATACCGCGAAGGACGACTTTGTCGCCTTCCGTGAGCAGCGCGACGCCCAGCTGGCGGCGCCCCGTCTGCTCTACCCGAGCGTTCAGATCAACGTGGACGCAGGCCGGCTGCCGGCGGCCAAAGACGGCAAGCGCTTTCTGAGGCTTCCTCTTCATGTCGCTGGCGACGCCACGTGACAGGACGGGCAGCGCCGAACACCGCTCGCCTTGGCCGCGATCTCGTCGCGGGCCTAACGACCGCTGTGCTGCTCGTTCCCCAATCGATGGCCTACGCCACGCTTGCCGGTCTGCCACCGATCGCGGGGCTCTACGCGTCGACGCTACCGCTCTTTACCTACGCGCTCTTCGGGCGCAGTCCCCGCCTTGCCATTGGACCGGTGGCGATGGACTCGCTGCTGACGGCCGCGACGGTGGGCGCGATCGCGGAGGCCGGTTCGAACGACTATATCGCGCTCGCGATCACCCTCGCGCTGCTCGTTGGCCTGATTCAGATCGCGCTCGGCCTGCTGCGCGCGGGCTTCCTCGTGAATTTTCTTTCGCGCCCTGTGATCGTGGGATTCACATCCGCGGCGGCCGTGGTGATCGCCGCGAGCCAGCTCGGAGCGCTCGCCGGCCTCGAGCTTCCGCGCGGCACGTCGGTCTTTGCGACGCTCGCGTCCTTTGCGGCGCGTGCGAGCGAGACGCATCTTCCAACGCTGCTGCTATCCGGCGCGGCAATCGCACTGCTCGTCGCGCTCAAGCGCTTCGCGCCGAAAGTTCCGCGCGCCCTCGTCGTGGTCGCCCTTTCGGGCGGGTTGGCCATGGGCGCCGGGATCGCCACCGTCGGCGAAGTGCCCGCGGGGCTTCCTCCGCTCTCGCTACCTTCGATTCCCGCGTGGAGCACGGTGCTCGCGCTGCTCCCCGGGGCCCTTGCGATCGCGCTGATCGGTTTCATGGAGGCCGTGAGCGTGCACGCGGCCCTCGGTGCAAGCGGCCCGACGAACGCGGTTCCCATGAACGACGGTCCGATGAACGCGGACCGCGAACTCACCGCCCTCGGCGCCGCCAACGTCGCGGCGTCCTTCGTCGGTGCCTTCCCGCTGGCTGGCGGACTCTCGCGCAGCGCCGTGAACCACGACGCGGGGTCCAGCAGCCGCTGGGCCGGCGTTTTCACGGGCACCGCCGTCGTGCTCACGCTGCTCTTTTTCACGGGGCCGCTTGCGCTCATTCCAAAAGCGGCGCTGAGCGCGATCATCGTGGTGGCCGTGCTGGGCCTCATCGACCTGCGCGAACCCAAGCGCCTCTACCGCATCAAACGATCGGACCTGGCGATGCTCGCGCTGACCTTTGCCAGCACGCTGGCCTTCGGCATTCGTTGGGGCGCGCTCATCGGCGTGGGGCTTTCGCTACTTGCGCTCATTCACCGGGCCACCCGCCCGCACAGCGCGGTGCTCGGCAGGCTGCCGGGCACGGAGGTGTATCGCAACGTCGAGCGCTTTCCCGAAGCGATCACCCGGGAGGACACGCTGATCCTGCGCCTCGACGCGGAGGTCTTCTTTGGCAACGTGAACTTCCTGCACGAGCGAATGCAGTCCCTTGAAGGGTCGCGACCCGGACTGCAGCGCGTCGTGCTCGACGCGTCGGGCATCAATCAAATCGACGCCGCGGGCGAGCGCGCACTGCGCGAGCTCTACGAACGCTACGAAGCCAAAGGAATCTGCTTCGTGCTGGCCGCCGTGAAGGGGCCCGTACGCGACGTCCTTCGGCGCTCGGGCTTGATGGACGAAATGGGGCCGTCCCGGTTCGTCCTGCGCACGCACGACGCCTTGGCGACCCCCGTGCCGACGAACCACACATGCCCGCGTCCCGGCGAGTGAATCACTCCGCAACGAACGCGTACGTAGCGAACGAGCAAACCTCACCTTCGTCGATCACATCTCGCGTGAAGGGTGGTGATTCGACGGCACCTTCGAAGAACACGCCGTCTCCTTCAATGCGAACGACTTCTATCGAACGGAGGTCGTTGGGCTGATGACTAAGGCCTATGCTCCCCGTGTTGAGCAGCTCGACGAACTCGCCGGTCGCAAGCTGCCGCGTTTGCGGGGTCGCGATGGAAGTGTTCGTCCAGCGGACCGTAAGCGGGGAGGGAGAGCGATTCTCGACGAGAACCACCGTGCCCCCCGCGCATTCGTAGACCCGGCCGCAGTCGAGGCTCGTCACAAGAACCGCAAGGCTTGCGATCAAGGGTAAGTTCATGCGCTCGACCGTATGGCACGCACAATCACGGCGCATCGCACACTCCCTTAGCTTCCCTTAGCGCATCGAAGCGCTTGACGGGCGAGGTGGCGGACCCAGGACTTGAACGCGTTCAACAAAAGTTGAACGCGTTCAAGGAGGTTCAAAATGCCCTACGTATATGCCTTTTACCTGGCCTTCAGCGCCGTCCTGACGGTTTTTCTGGCCCGAACCCTCTTTCGCCACGGCGAGGTGTTGCTCGCCGACGTCTTCGAAGAAAAGGCGATGGCCCAAGCCGTGAATCGCTTGCTCGTCGTCGGCTTCTACCTCGTCAACTTCGGCTACGCCCTTTGGATGATGGCCGGCGGACACGTCGACTCGGTTCAGTCCGCCGTGGAGACCCTCGCGAGCAAACTCGGGCTGCTCTTGCTCAGTCTCGCCGCCATGCACTTCTTCAACCTCTTCCTCTTTCATCGGATCCGTCGACGCCTTCGGGTCACGCAGCTCCGGGCGCCCGTCGCGCCGCACGGTCACATGCCGGCCGCGCACCAAGGGCACGCCCAGGCGCAGTGGAGCCGGGCGGGTCAGGGAGCCGGCTAGGTGAAGTGCGACGCCTATGCGCGGCCGGATTCGGCCGCGCTCGTCGTCTACTACGACGCGCAGTGCAGCTTCTGCCGCGCCTGCGCTCGCTGGCTCGAGCGTCAGCCGGCGCTGCTCTCGCTGCAGTGCATGCCATCTCACGCGGGCATTCCTTCCGCGGGTAAGGAGCTGGTTGTCGTGGTGAGCGACGGTCGCTACTGGATAGGACCGGCGGCCTTCGTGATGTGCCTCTGGGCCCTCGCCGGCTTTCACTGGCTGGTTCCTTGGCTGCTAAGCGCGCCAACGCTGACGTACCGCTTCTTCAACTGGGTCGGCACCCGCCGCGGCACCTTCGCGAGGTGGTTTCGCACCGCCACGCATCAGCGCGGCGAAGCCCCAGGCTGCGCAAGCTGCTCGATCTACCGTTGAGCTGCCCGCCTGGCTCAGGTTCTCAAGCAGGTTGTGTGGAGTTCGGCGCCCGCCGCTCGAGCCCTGTGCCCCAAGGTAGACTCGGGCCGCTCTAGCCCAGAAAAGTCACCATCCGACGCGCCCTCGTACATTTCCTGAACATCACGGCTCCGCTCATCGCTAAAATACACCGTGTATTCGTCGCTCTTCGCGAAAGCGCGAGTCCAGGACTTGCACGATCATCGCGCCGGCTGGTGACTTTTCCGGGCTAGCCGAGCGCGGTCGGTCAGCTGCGCGCGAGGCCCCGCAGCCTTCGGCGCGCTTCCTTCGTCAGGCGGTAGCGCCCTCGCACATCGGTCGGTTCGAGCACCTTCGAGCGAAGCCATCCGGAGATGGTTCCCGCCGAAACGCCATCGTCGAGCAGCTCGGCGCGCGTGGCGATTTTCCGCCGTGTCCAGTTGGTCGGCTTGGACGCGGGGATCGCGGCTACGGCCTCCTTGGCGCCCAGCGTCCGCTTCTGCTTCCCTCCAGCCGCCTTCGTGCGCTGCACCGGCGATTGCGTCTTCTTCGTGGACCCGTGCGCCGTCGGGCGTCGGGTGGACGTCTTCTTCGTGGAAACGCGGCGTGCCTTGGTTCTTCGCGCTGGAGTCGGCGCCGGCGCGTTCTTCTTCTTCGTCTTCTTCTTCGAGACGCGGGACGCCTTCGATTCTGCCTTCGAACGCGTCGCGGGCGCCTCCTCGGCGCGCGGTGCTTCGGCAAGCACCGGCTCCACGGCGGTGGTACTTGCGACGGCGACACCAAAGATCGCCGCGAGATCGCCCTCAAGGCGGTTCGGCTGCTCGTGTCCTCGAGCGAGTTGCGAACCCGCCACCCATTGCTCCGCCGGCGCGCCGCGCAGCTCGAAGAGCAGCTCGGGCTTGCTGTCGAGTCGCACGCCCACGCCGTAGAACACGGCGGCAACGTGCTTGCACACGTAGGCGCCGTCGGGGCAGGTGCAGCCGAACCGGATCTCGTCCGGCGACGGGAAGAGGCCGGCATGGGGATCGGTGACGAGCGACATCACCTCCGCGCCGAGTTTTCCTTGCAGCAACTCGACCACCGACGGAAGCCCGCGGAGCTTCAACGCCAGCGCCGCTCGGCGCTCGTCGGCGAGGGGCGCAATGGTGATGCCCACTTCGTAGAGGTACGAGCCCTGCACATGGGCGGAGATTCGCCCGCGCTCGATCCAGAGATCGACGACGGAACCGCTTCGGAGGTAGGTCCGGCCACGCGGAAGCCGGTTCTCCATGTCTCCATGTTCTTCCAGGTGCGAGCACCAGGCGCGCCCCCAGAACGTCTCGGCAACGCGCTGGCGGCGCGCCGGCGCTCGAACGGGCAGCGCATCACGACCGAGCCTGCGACGCAGCGCCTCAGGATCGATGTGGTGCGACCGCCTCGCACGCCTGCGATACCAGCTAGCCAACGAGCATGCCTCGCGGGTCGCGCCGAAGGAGCACAAGGAGCTCGTCGCCCTCCAGCTCCGTAAGGCCTTTCGAAGCATCGCCGGCCAGAATTTTGCCGGCCAGCGCCTTCTTTTCTTCGATCATCGCGTTGATTCGTTCCTCGAAGGTGCCCCGACACACGAACTTGTGCACCAGGACGTTTCGCTTCTGGCCGATGCGGTACGCACGGTCCGTAGCCTGGGCTTCCACGGCAGGGTTCCACCAGCGATCGAAGTGCACCACGTGCGTCGCGGCCGTGAGGTTAAGACCGGTGCCGCCCGCCTTGAGTGAGATCACAAAAAAAGGCGGGCCGTCGGGCTTTTGAAACGCGTCGACCAGGCCGCTTCGCCGGCGTACCGGCGTTCCGCCATGAAGCAAGAGGCCAGGACGCTCAAAAACACTGGCCAAAAACCGCGAGAGTGGACCCGTGAGCGAGCGGAACTGGGTAAATACGAGCACCTTCTGCTGACGGGCCGCGATGGGCTCGCAGAGTTCCCGCAGCCGGAGCCACTTGCCGCTCTCCGCCTCTTTATACCGGTCGGCACGAAGCCACTGGTCCGGGTGGTTGCAGATCTGCTTGAAGCGCTGGAGGTAGGCGAGGACCAGGCCGCGCCTCTCCATGCCGTCGGCCTCTTCGAGCTCGCGCGCGAGCGACGCCACGGACTCGTCGTAGAGCGCCGCTTGCTTTTTGCTGAGCGCGCAGAAGGTGGTCACTTCGGTCTTGTCGGGCAGGTCAGGCGCCACTTCCGGGTCGGTCTTCATTCGGCGAAGGAGATAGGGGCGAATCAATCGGCGAAGGGGCGCGTAGCCGTTCTTTGACGTCGCCATGCGACGCGTAAACGCTTTGAACTCCGCCGCGCTTCCGAGGAGGCCCGGCATCAGAAAGTCGTACAGCGACCAGAGGTCGCCCAAGCGGTTCTCAACGGGCGTGCCGGTGAGCGCAATGCGCGCCCTACTTTGCAGGGACTTGACCGCTCGGGTCTGACGGGCGCTAGGGTTCTTGATCGCCTGTGCTTCGTCGAGCACCACCACGCCCCAAAGGCGATCGCGAAGCCACGCCGTGCGCGTGAGCGTGCCGTAGGTGGTGATCACCGCGTCCGCGCCTGCAGCGTCGGCCTCCATGGCTCGCCACGTTCCCCGGGAACGGTGGGCGACGACCACCTTCAGCGAGGGTGCGAAACGCGCTGCCTCTGACTCCCAGTTTCCGATGAGCGAAGCGGGCACAACGAGCATGTGGGGACCGGGCTGTCGACGCTTGACGATCAGCAGCAGGGCGAGAATCTGCATGGTCTTGCCGAGGCCCATATCGTCGGCGAGGCAGCCCCCGAGGCCGAGGGCGACGAGCCGGTCCAGCCACGCGACTCCTTCGCGCTGATAGCCGCGTAGGGACGCGCGAAGGGCCCGCCCCGGCTTGGCTCGCCCGGACTTCGGCGCGAGCAGCTTCGCGACCTGCGCCTCCAGCCACGTTCCGGACACAAACTCCAACCAGTCCTCGGCGGTGTTGTCCTCGTCGTCGAGCCCGTCCGCGACCATCGACTCGTCGCCGATCCCGGCGAGCAATCGCATGCCCTCCGCAAAGGTGAACTGGCCGCGTTCCGCCGCTTCCTGAACCTGGTCGAAGTGCGTTAGGAGGCCGTTGAGTCGCTCAGGATCGGCGTCCACCCAGCGCCCGCGAAGGAAGCGGAGCCCCTTCGTTCCTTCCAGTAGCTCGTCCACCTCAGCCTTCGTCAGCGGCTCTCCGTCCAGGGTCAGCTCCACCCGAAAGTCGAGGAGGGACGCGACGCCCAGCGCTCCGCCTGCGGGCGCTTCGCCGATCCGTCCGCGCACCTGCACGCTCCGACGCTTCGCTCGCCACCAATCGGGTATGCGAACGACGACACCTGCGCTTTCGCAGGCGGGCACGTCCGAAAGGAATGCGCGCGCCGACCCGGCGGTCCATCGCGCGGGGTGGTAGATCGCACCACTATCGACTTGATCGGCAACAAAGGCGCTGGCGCTTGCGGCATCGCGGAGCGGACGGAGCAAGCGGAGAAGGCCGTCGCGATCGTCGCTGTAGACTTCGAGGGCCTGGCTAAGGGGGCGGTGGAGCGGTCGGCCGTCGGCGGCGACGCCGTCTACGTAGCTCGCCAGAAACGCGAAGGGAAACGCCGGGTCGCCGCGGTTCTCGGCCAGATGAAACACGACGCGCCCCACGGAGCGCCATGAAGGGTGCTTCTCGGAAACCCAGTTCGCGACGCGATCGTCGTGCTTGGCGAGCTCCTCCGTGGCGGTATCGCCCATGGCGCGCCACGCGTGGATGAGTGTCGCTGCGCTCAGGTATTCACCGCCCACGATGGGAGGCGCCGAACCTACGAGCGCCGCAAGCGTCGACGGTGCGTCGCTCAGGACTCCGGTGCGGCAGAGCTCCGAAAGGAAGCGACGTCCGATCTCGCGGCCGAAGCCAAGGTCGAGGGGCAGTTCGCCATGGAGCTCAGCCGACGCAAGGTGGACCAGACCCGCGCCGAGTCCATCGCCGAAGGCGAGACGAAGGGCCTTTTCTCTCGCAGCGCTGAGGCCCAGAGGCCCGTCCGCTCGAAACGTCAGTTCGCCCTCAGGTGTGACCGTAAGCGCCTGCACAGCGGAAGGCTATTGCATGCGCTCCTATCAGCAAGCGACAAACGCTTAGAGCCGAGGTAGCTGCGCTCGCCGGCCACCTTCGCGTACGCTCTCGGCGGAGATGCGCGCGGGCGAACGAAAGCGGGAACTCATCTACGCGACGGCGATGGAGCTCTTTCGCACGAAGGGCTTCGAGGACACGACGATGCGCGGCATCGCTGAGCGGGCGGGCATCTCGCTGGGGAGCGCTTACCATTACTACGCGTCGAAGGCCGCCATCGTGTTCGACTACTACAGCCGCCTTCAAGCGGAACACGAGGCGCACGTCGAGTCGCTCTACGACGAAGCCATGGAAGTCGAAGCGCGGCTCGTTGCCGTCACGAAGCTCAAGCTCGAGCTGGCGCGCCCAGACCGCAAGCTTCTCATCGAAGTCGCCACGGCGCTCGTGCGACCGGGCGATAAGCTCTCGGCCTTTTCCGAGGAGAACACGGACATTCGCAACCGATCGATCGACGTCTTCGCCCGCGCCATCGAAGCCGTTCCGCTCACCGAAGAGCAGCGGCACGCGTTCGCGTCGCTCATCTGGGTCGCCCACCTCGGCATCTTCCTCTACTTCGTGCATGACGAATCGCACGAGCAAGCGCGCACCTTTGCGCTGGTCGAGGACGCGGCCCGCTTGCTCACGCCCCTGCTTTTCCTGGCGACGACGACCATGGCCGCCCCCGTCGCCGAGGCCGCCTTTGCCGCCATCGCCAAGGCGGGCCTGCTGCCGAAATCGTAGCGCGCCCGCCCGTCATCACGTTCAGCGCACACAATCCCAGAAGCACCCATCAACCCTCAACGCTCCGTATCCTCGAATCGCGGTCGGTCATTTAACCCGACCGTCTCCGCGTCTGGCGCGGTTTCTTCGACTCGAACTTTGGCTCCCGTAAGCTGCGATTCGATGGCCGCTCGATGGCGTTCGAATCGATCGCGAAGAAAGGACGCCGCATCATGCGTTGAAAGCCCACTTGTCACGTTGATGATGTCCCCCCCGTGAATGTCTGCCATGACCACGTACTCGAAAATCGGTCCCTGCTTTGTGGAACCGCACTGACGCTTTTCAGCGTAGAATCCCTTGACGACGGCCATTTCCGCACTCTCGGGATTCCTTTGAAAGGGCATCGGAATCGGACCGCATGAGGTCGACAGCAGACCGTCTTCGATCGTGATAGTGCACCGGTTTAGCCACGTTCCAAGCAGGTACCAGGTTAGCGGGACAACTGCGGCTAGCATCCATAGGCTAAGAGAAGCGCCGCCGATGACCGTCACAATGCTCGCCACTCCCAGGAGCGTAAGAAGTTCGCGATTCGGCGCATGCCGACGATGGGTAGCGCGAAACCGGCTTTCCGAAGCGTATACGGTTCGATAGTTCAGCGTGCGCTTGGGAAGTGCGTCTTCTTCAACCACGATCCCGCTGGGCATTTCGCTCATCGTACATCTCGTTCTTCTATCGGGCTGACGTCAAGGGGCGTCGACCTTACACGTTCTGCAGCGAAGCGCCGAAGCCGGCAATCGTCGCCAGGGAAGCCGCGCTCCATCGAGGAAGAGATCACGGCCGTGCGCTCGCCGTCTGCGAGCACGCGCGCTTCATCGAGCATAAGCGTCGCGCCATTGGCGAAGAGATCGCAGTTTGCAGGCCAAAGACGCACGACGTGTCGAGCGCGCATGGTGTTCCTTCGCGACCGTGAGCTCACGGTTACGGGTTGCACAACGCAGGAGTCGCGCCAGTCTCAGGTCTGACGAGGCGCTTGCGGGTGCCAAATATGGGGTTGCAGACCGAATCCACCGTCGACCAACCGCGCGTTGTTTAGATGAGCGACGTGTCCGTCATGACTTCGACGAGCGAGGGCCCCTCGTGGGCGATGGCCTTCGCAAGGGCCTCCTCGAGCTCTTCTTCCTTTTCGACCCGCACGGCGAAGAAGCCGAGGTCTTCGGCGAACTTGGCGAAGTTCGGATTGCGCAACTTTGTCTGCCAGACGGGAAAACGTCCGGCGCGCTGCTCCTTGCTGATCTTGCCGAGCTCGTCGTTGTGTAGGAGCACGTGCGTGATCTTCATGTTGTACAAGGACCAGGTCGAAAGATCGCCGAGGAACTGACCGAGGCCGCCGTCGCCGGAGACGCTGAGCACCTTGCGGCCTGCAAACGCACCGCCCGCTTCCTGCGTGGCGGCCCAGGCGCCCATGGCGGCGCCCACGGAAAAGCCGATCGAGCCGAGGTAGCCGCTCATCAACACGGCGTGCGCGTCGCACTCGAAATAGCGGCCGAACGAATAGGTGTTGTTGCCCACGTCCACCGGCAGGATCGCATCCCTCGGCGCGGCCTTCGTGAGCGCCTCGAAGAGAAACGCAGAGCTCAAGCCCTCGCCGCGGTCTTCACGGCGACGCGCCTTCTCGCTGCGCCAGATGGTCCATCGCTCGGCGATCTCGCCGCGCTGATCGACCGTCTCGTGACCGGCGAGCGCTTCCTTCAGGCGCCGCGCCGTGATGCCCACCTCGCCGAGCACGGGCACGGTGACGGGATGAAACTTGCCCAGCATCATTGGGTCGAGATCGATCTGCACGATCGGGATCTTGGGCGTGATGCCCGTATGGTTGCTGAAGCTCGCGCCGAAGACGAGGAGCACATCCGCTTCGTTCATGAAGTGCGACGCGATCGGCGTGCCCGAGCGCCCAAGCACACCGCAGCCGAGCGGATGGTGATCGGAGATCTGTCCCTTCGCCTTGAAGGTCGTGAGCACCGGCGCGCCAAGCTGGTCCGCGAGCGCGATCACGGCGTGCATTTCGAAGCGCGAGCCGTGACCAACAATGATCGCCGGGCGTTTCGACTTCCTGAGGAGCGCAAGCGCGTCCGCGAAGGCGCTTTCGCTGGGCGGCACATCCTTCTTGGGCAACCGTCCTTCCGGGCTGCCGACCTTCGTACGCTCGCCCACCTCAAGGGTCTGCACGTCGTCCGGAAAGATCAGGTGGGACACGCCGCGGTTGAGGATCGCCGACTTGCACGCGAGGTTCGCGAGTTCATGAAAACGGCTGCTGTGCAGCACGGGCTGGGACCACTGGGCCACCTTGCCAAAGGCCGCAGTCAGGTCGACCTCCTGAAAGGCGCCCGGTCCAAGGACCTGCACGTCCACCTGACCGGTCAGGGCGAGCACGGGGGCGCGATCCACGTTCGCATCCCACAGGCCCGTAAGCAGGTTGGTGGCGCCCGGGCCGGCGATCGAAAGGCACGCCGCCGGACGCCCCGTGAGCTTGCCGTAGGCGCTTGCCGCGAAGGACGCCGCTCCTTCGTGGCGAATGCCGTAGTAGGCCATCTTGCCCGCTTCGACCTGCCGGCGAATCGCGTCGGCGAGCCCCAGGTTCGAATGACCGACCATGCCCCACACGTGGCGCACGCCCCAGTTCGCAAAGGTCTCCGCGATCACGTCCGAGCTCGTACGCACGTGCGGCGCTTCTTCCTCAAAGGCGACGTACACGCCATCTTCGCGCGTTTCGACGGGAAAGGTCGGCACACCCGGATCGTCCTCGAAGGCGCCTGGCGACTTCCCCGTCAGCGGATCGTAATCCCATCCGTGCCAGGGGCATCGCAGCAGCCCCTTTTCAATGCTGCCTTCACCGAGCGGACCGCCCTGGTGTGGACACCGGTTCGAAAGGGCGGCGTACTGCCCCTCATGGTGCACCATGCAGAGCGTTTCGCGCCCGCAGGTCACGGTTTTCACGCGCCCGTCAGGCAACTCGCCTGGCTCAAGGACTTTGAGCCAGCGCTTACTGTGTTCCATGGCGTGAGCCTACGCGAACGCGGACGCAGAGCATGCGAAAACAGTGTGCGCTGAGAAAAACAGCCGCGCAGAGACACCGTTCGGGAGAAAACCGGTGGCGGTCGCGATCTTTGATTACCCTCCTCCCCTGGTCCGTGAGGAGTGAGGCGTGAGGCGTGACGGTTCTTTAGTTCTGGAGCCAGGCGTCGCGCTGGCGACGCGAACCGGGGCTCGAGTTCACGTCGACCTCCAGGGTCCAGTCGTCGCGAGGCGCTTCACCCAGCGTAAGCGTTAGCCGGCGCAGGAGGCCGCGTCGAGAGACGAGGACTTCCACCGCGTCGCCGCTTTCGTAGCGACCGACGCGCTCGGTCCAGCTTTCCGGAAGCCGTTCATCACCAAAGGCGATGAGTTCGTCGCCCACGTTGATGCCGGCGTCAAAGGCTGGGCTGCCGTCGACCACCTCCCGCACGACGATGCGCGCGCCTTCACCGGCGCTGAGTCCGACAAAGGGCTCCGCCGACCCGTCGCTACTCGCGAAGCGCAGACCAAAGACAGCGAGTGCCGCGTCGTAGCCGAGCTCTTCCGTGCCCTCGATATACGCCGTCCAGAAGTCGTCGAGGCTTTCCTCAACCAGTTCCTCACAGATGGCCTTGAAGTCCTCGCTTTCGTAGCCCCGGTCGCCGCTGTAGCGGGCGTAGGCAATGCGCATGGCGTCGTCGAGGCTGCGGCTGCCCCCCGTAGCGTCACGAATGCGCGCATCGAGCAGGAGGCCCACCAGGGCGCCCTTTGTGTAGTAGCTGACACCGGTGTTCCGTGAGTTCTCGTCGGGCCGGTAGAAATGAATCCACGCGTCAAAGGACGATGCCGAAAGGGACTGCACCCGCCGACCGGGCGTACCCTGAAGGCGCGCGATGCCCTTCGCGATGCGCCCGAAATACTGATCGTCGTCCAGGAGCCCGGCGCGACGGAGCAGCAGGTCGTCGTAGTAGGACGTGAGGCCCTCCACGATCCAAAGGTCGTCCGTGTAGTTCTCGTTTTCGAAGTCGAAGGGCCCGAGAACCGCCGGTCGCAGCCGCTTGATGTTCCACGTGTGAAAGAACTCGTGACTCACGAGCCCGAGCCAGCGGCGGTATTCGTCGTCGTCGCGGGACGCCCAGCGGTCCGTCAGCATGATCGTGGACGTTCGGTGCTCAAGGCCGCCGCCGCCGCCCATGGCCAAGTTGATGTACGCGTAGCGCTGGTACGGCACGACTCCCCAGAACTCGTGCTGCACGCGGGTGATCGCTTCAACGTCCCGTGCGGCCTTCTCGTCGTCCCAAACGTCGGCGCCACCAAAGGTCGCCAGCACGTGCGGTACGCCGCCTTCGTCCCATCGATGCAGGCTCGGGTTACCGAGCGCGATCGGCGAGTCGACGAGCTCGTCGAAATCGCGCGCTAGGTAGCGGTGCGCTTCGTTCGGGTAGGGGTCGAGGCCCGTGACGCTTTCGGCCCAGCCTTCGGGCATGTCGATCGAAACGTCGTGCGGCCGCTCCTGCCCCTGAACGGGCACGAGGAAGGTGCCGGCGCCGCATAGGAGCGCGAACTCGTCGTCGACGAAGTTGGTGCGCACGCTCATCTCATGGGCGTAGATGCGCGCTCGAAGCACGACGCGCTCCGGCACCTCACCGCCTTCGGCCACGACACGCCAGCGGTTCTTCGCCGTCTTGAAGACCCGGAGCGCTTCGCCCTCGGGCGTCGACGCGCGCAGCTCACGCACGTGCTTCGCAAACTCGCGCACGAGGTAGCTGCCCGGCGTCCACACGGCCATCATCACGTCGACGCCCACGCCACCCGCCGCGTCTTCGTCGGGGCCCGTCGTCAGCCCCTCCGTTCGAAAGCTCGTCTCGATCTCGAAGTAGTTCGTCTGCGGCGCGGAAAAACGCAGCGTGTGCTCGATGGTCTCACCATCGGCACGCGGCTCCATCGGCTCCGGCGCCACCGCACCGCCTGTGGGCAAATCGTCATCGCCGCCCGCCGCTTCACGAACTTCGCAGCCCACGTCGCGCGGCGAACACGCCAAGATCGTCCACCAAAGAAGCGTTCCATACCTCACGCCGCGCACCCTACCAGCGGCTCGGGCGTTGCACGAGCCGCTTGGAGAGATGAGGTCGGGCCCCACATGAGGTACTGACTCGAAGGGCGAACGGCCCTGCGCCCGCGCCGCACAGCTCGGCCCGTTGACGCTCCCCCTACGGGTGGAGCACGACCTTGCCGCGCGTCTTTCGCGAATGCAGGTCGCCGATCACTCGAGCCGCATCTTCCAAGGGCGCCGTCTGCGTCACAACGGGCGAAAGCTGCCCTGCCGCCACCATCTTGCAGAGCGCCTCGTGCGCGTCGCGGATTTTCGCCCGGTCGTGGTCGTAATAGGCGCCCCAATGAAGGCCCGTGACGGCGATGTTCTTCAGCAATACGCGGTTCATCTGAAGCGTAGGAATGCGTCCCGACGCAAAACCCACGACGACGAGCCGGCCGTCCCAGGCGATGCACTTCGTCGAACCGTCGAAGATGTCGCCACCGACAGGATCGTAGATCACGTCGGCGCCGCGTCCGTCCGTCGCTTCCTTCACTTGGCCGATCCAGTTCGCATCGCGGTACCCGATGCAGACGTCCGCGCCGTGCTCCGCCGCCAGCGCAAGCTTCGCGTCGCTGCCCGCCGTCGCGATGACCCGCGCACCGAGCGCTTTGGCGATCTGCACCGCCGCCAATCCAACGCCGCCGGCGGCGGCGTGAATCAACGCCGTCTCGCCCGGCTGCAGCGCGGCGCGATAGACGAGCCCGAAGTAACTCGTCTGGTAAACGATACCGAAGGCCGAAGCCTGGTCGTCGTTCAGCCCTTCGGGAAAGGCGTAGACCCGCTCGTCCTCGACGTTGAGGTGGCTCGCGTAGGCGCCGTAGTCGACCAGCGCCATCACCCGCTCGCCCACCTTCCAGGCGCTGCCCTCGCCGACAGCGACGACCTCGCCCGCGATCTCCGCGCCGGGGGCAAACGGAAGCTCCGGCCGCCGCTGGTACTGGCCGGCGGTGATGAGCGCGTCGAAGAAGTTGCAGCCGATGGCCGTGACCCGAAGCGACACCTGCTTCGGGCCCGGCGCCTCCGGCTCAAAGTCCTCGCGCTCCAGCGCAGAAGGGCCATCAAAGGCACGAACGATCATTCGGTAGGGCACACCGGCGTGATGTTTCCATCCCGTCAAAAAGGCAAGGGCTGAGCACGCACGTGCGTTCGGTACGTTCGTTCAATGCGCCCGCACCGCCCTTGGCGCCCGTGCCCTGCTCAAGGGAGAATGGTACTCTCGGGCATGTCGACCGCGCGGCGCTACAGCTACAGCTACGACGACTACCTCCAGCTGGAGGAGAAGTCGCCGTTCAAGCTCGAGTATAGCGACGGTGAGATCTTCGCTATGGCCGGCGGCACGCCAGAACACGGTGCGCTCGCCATGCAGCTCGTGCGCTTACTCGCGTCGGCGCTTCCGCCCGAATGCCGTGTATTTTCGTCGGACGTGAAAGTTCACGTCGCCGCCACCGATCTGACGGCGTACCCAGACCTCTCGGTGGTGTGCGGCGAACTCGCGCGCGCCGACAAGGATAGGAACGCCATCATCAACCCGCGCTACCTGGTTGAAGTTACAAGCCCTTCGACCGAGGCCTACGACCGGGGCGACAAGTCGAGCCAGTACAAGCAGCTTGCATCGCTCGAAGCCATCCTGCTGGTTTCGCACCGTCGGCAGCAAGTGACGCTCATGCGTCGCGACGGATCAACTTGGGAACACGCGGAGTATCGAGCCGGCGAACAGCTCGACCTTGCCGGACGCGCCCCCATCGACGTCAGCGAGCTCTACGCCGTGCTCGACGACTTCACCGAATAGGCGCGCGCAGCCGGCCGGCTAGCGAAGCCCGGCACGCTCCAGCGCCAGCTCCGCCAAAAGCCGATGCACGCCAAAGGGCTCGGCCACCCGATGTCGCAGCCCATGGGCTTCCGCTGCCTCGGCGCAGAGGCGCGGGATGTCCTCGCGCACGTGCCGGCCGCGGGCGAGAAACCACGGAAAGACGATGACTTCCTCGGCGCCTGCCGCCGCGCACTGGGCAAAGGCCTCGGCGATCGTTGGCTCGGCCAGCTCCATATGGGCGGCAAACACCGGCAGGTCCGGCGCACACTCCCGCACCGCCTCGGCGGCATGGAGCAGATTTTCATTGGCTTCCGCGCGCCGCGAACCGTGGTCCACTAAAAGAAGGGCCTGTTGCGTCATGGGGCCAAGCGTAGGTCTACGGGCGGCGGCGCCAAGTCGACCATGGGCAAAGCGCCTATCATCCCCTCAGCTCCTCGTATTCGCTTTCCGGCGGCCTTCCGCCCGCCCCACGTCCCGCCTTGAACACGAAGCTGCCGTTCACCTGCATCCCGATGACGCGGACGATTCGAAGGACGCCGATATCATACGGTCTGCGTGCCACGAAACGCCGGCAAGAGTGATCGACCCAAGCGGTGACGACGTGCCGAAAGTGGTTCGTCCAGTGGAGGCAGTAGCCCTTCGTACCGCCGCTCATGTCCGTGGCCATGCCCGACATCACGAAGTGCTTGCAGCGGTCGCAACGCTTCGAGGCTAGCGCTCCGGGCGATCGGTACATGAGATGTCCTCCGAAAGTTCAAAACGCGCAACTCGCTCGCCCGTAAGCACCGCCCGCAGGACGCCTCCATCGACGAAGAGGATCCCCTCTTCTTCGAAGGTGAAGTCATCGCTCACGCCAACGGCGCGTGACATTCGGCGCAGGTCGTCCGCCGAAAGGTTGCGCGGCTCCACTTCGGCCAGAACGCAGGCGGCCGTTTCCACATCGCGGTAACCGTCCCGCATGTAGTCGAGGGTGACGGCTTGGTCGATCCAGGCCATCAGCCACGCCCCGTTGGTGAAGACCAAGGTTGCTCCGAGAAGGACCGAGAGTTTTTTTCGCGCGTTGAAGACGGCTGACGTCCCCAACCTAGCTGAAAGGCTCGCTTCGCCCATTGAGAGGCTCGCCGTTATGACGATTGTCGTCACCGTCGCCCTTCGCTTGTTCATCCCGCCCGACAAAACGTCTGTGTCAAGCGCGTGGGATCCATCAGAAAGTCTGCGGCTCGCCCGCATCCGCGAGCAGTCCGAGTAAGCAAAGCCACTCGCCCCAGGTTCGCTGCGCCAGGGCGACCATTAGAATCGATACGGCGACGCCAATAGGCTGGGCTATGAAGGGGTTACACCCGTAGACGGCGCCCAACACGCCGATGCCGACACCCGACGCGAAGGCGCCGCCGAACCAGACCCAGTACGCCGCGGCGGCGAGGGCGCGGGTTCCAAGGCGTAGCTCTCTTGGGGGCGCCGTTTTTCGCAGGGGCGCCGTTTTTCGCAGGGGCGCCTTTCTTCGCAGGGGCGCCGTTCTTCGCAGGGGCGCCGTTCTTCCCAAGGGCGCCGTTCTTCCCAAGGGCGCCCTTCGCCCCGAGTGCGGTGTCGTTCGCAGGCGCGGTCGCGTTCCCGTGGACGTCATCGGTAGAAAAGACGTTCCGCGCGCGCGCCGCATTCCCGGGGCTTCCGGCGACGCTCGCGATGCCGGCGGGAATCCGCCGACCGGCGCCCCCGGGCCGGCCAGCGCTGTCCCGGCACTTCAGTCGTTTAGGACGAAGGTGACCTTTAGGGCGACGCGGTACTCGTCGACGGCGCCGTCCTTGATGGTGACCTTCTGATCCTGAACCCAGGCGCCCGTGACGTTCTTCAGGGTCTTATTGGCGTGGGCGATGCCTTCCTTGATGGCGTCTTCGAAAGACGAAGCGCTGCTGGCAGTGATTTCGATGTGCTTGGCGACGGACATGAGGTCCCCCCTCTTTTGTGAATGGGCGTTTTGTGAATGAGAACGCGAACGAACCCAGCCGCGCTTGGCCGAAGGGACCGCTCGCCGACGTGGCTACCCGGCGAAGGGGACGGCGGTCAAGGAGGGGGAAACGTCTTTCCCTTGGTAACGTCCGAGGCCCGCGGTACTACGGGTGGGCGATGGCGCCTTTGGACGACTGGGGAGCGGCGTATAGCCCGGGGCCGGCTCATCTTCCCGCGTCTTGGACCGATACGGTGCTGGCCCTCTGTGGCCATCGGGCCGACGCCGGCGATCACCTGCAGCGCTGCCTAGGCGAAGACCCCGGCTTTCTTCCCGCCCTTTGCGTGAAGGGGCTGGCGGCGCTTTTTCGCGGGCAAAACGCGCGCCGCGTCGACGCGCTCGCGGCTGCGCAAGAAGCGCGCGCATCCGAGGCGGAACGGGGCAGCACGTTCCGTGAGCGCGCACTGATCGACGTGCTCGAGCACTGGGCGCACGATGAGACGACCCAAGCCGCTGAGGTGCTCCATCGGCTCGTTGAAGCCACGCCCACCGATCTCTTGGCCCTAAAGCTCCAGCACGGGCTGCTCTTCATCGCGGGCCGACCGCACGCCATGCGGGCGTCGCTCGAGTCCGCCCTTCCCCGTTGGTCCGCGGCCCTCCCCGGCTACGGCTACTTTCTGGGGTGCCTTTCCTTTGCGCTCGGCGAGACCGGTGCCTTTGACGCGTCCGAAGCGATCGGCCGCCGCGCTGTGGAAGCAGAGCCGTCCGATGCCTGGGGCGTGCACGCCGTCGCCCATGTCATGGAGAGCACGGACCGCATCGCCGAAGGCGCCACGTGGCTTCAGACGCATCGTGATTCCTACGCAGCATGCAGCGTGTTTCGCGGCCACGTGTACTGGCACGAAGCGCTCTTTCTGTGCGAACTCGGTCGCTACGACCAGGCCCTTGCAGTCTACGACGCGGAGGTCGCGCGACCGTGGTGCGGCGACTACCGCGACATGAGCAACGCAAGCTCGCTCCTTTGGCGACTCGAAGCCGACGGCGTCGAAGTTGGCGAGCGGTGGGCAGCGCTCGCGGACATCGCGATGCAGCACTGCAGCGATCATGGTTCGGCGTTTGCGGACGCCCACTATTTGCTCGCCCTGGCGCGCGGAAGCGAAAGCGGCGCGCGTGCGCTGCTCGGCAGCCTGGTCGCCTACGTGGAGCGCGGCGGCTCAGGCGATCAATTTGCCGTCGTGCGCGATCACGGCTTGCCCCTTTGCCGCGCCATCTACACCAGCGAGCGACGGCAGTGCAGTGCCGAGGAACTGGACCGGCTAGCGGCGAGCACGCTGCCCCTCGGCGGTTCGACGGCGCAACGCGATCTCTTCAGTCTCTACGCCATCGACGCGGCGCGCCGGTGCGGCGACGGCGAACGCGCCCGGAAGCTTCTTGAGGCGCGATTGCGAGCGCGTCCGAAAAATCGCTGGGCGCTCGCGCGCCTTGAGCTGGAGCGCGACGGTACGAATCCCGAAGGCCGCAGCGCTTAGCGTTTGCTTTTGCGGGCGAGGAACGCACGCGTGACGGAGGGCGCACTCTGCCGGACGAAGGGCGCACGCCGCGGGACGAAGGACGCTCGACGGGCGGCGCAGGACGCGGGACGCTCGAAGCACGACGCAGGACGCTCGAAGCACGACGCAGGTAGCACGAAGCACGACGCAGGTAGCACGAAGCTCGCAGCAGAAAGCAGGGCGCTCGAAGCGCGGCGCAGGACGCTCGAAGCACGACGCAGGACGCTCGAAGCTCGCAGCAGGACGCTCGAAGCTCGCAGCAGAAAGCAGGGCGCTCGAATCACGGCGCAGGTAGCACGAAGCGGGACGCTCGAAGCACGGCGCAGGTAGTACGAAGCGGGACGCTCGAAGCTCGCAGGAGAAAGCAGGACGCTCGAAGCCCGAGGTAGGCAGAAGGGCGCTCGGAGCTCGGAGCTCGGAGCTGGGAGCTGGGGGCTGGGAGCTGGGAGCTGGGGGCTCGAAGCACGGTGCGCAAATCGCACGAAGCGGGACGCTCAAAGCGCGGCGCAGGTAGCGGGGCGCTCCAAGCGCAGCGCACGGCGCTGAACGAAGCTCCGCGCGGGAAGCTCGATGCACGTAGGCGGGACGAGGGGCGCACAGTAGTACGCGCCGGCCCACAAAAAAGGTGCCTCGAGAGGCATTCACCACGGGCCTCGGAGCCGCTCTCCGACGGTCCTGCCTTCGAGGTGGGGACTCCTACTCGTCTACCTGCGACGTGCCTGAACCCGCCTTGAGGCCCGCTTAACCAGCTCTGGGGACGATCTACGGGGCACTCCAACGCCCGCACACCGCAATCCGACAGCCCCGTTCTCCGAAGGAGAACACCGGAAACTGATATTGAAGGGCGCGAACTCGAGCAACCGCTTATACAAGCGTTCCGCGCCGGTCCTACTAGGAAACTGGCATTGAAGGGCGCGGAACGCTTGTATAAGCGGTTGCTCGAGTTCGCGCCCTTCAATATCAGTTTCCGGTGTTCTCCTTCGGAGAACGGGGCTGTCGGATTGCGGTGTGCGGGCGTTGGAGTGCCCCGTAGATCGTCCCCAGAGC
>JBCCRV010000004.1:0-33598 GCA_039201085.1 Myxococcota bacterium
CGCACCCACGCCCGCCCTGGACCTCAACAAGCCCGTCATGATCGACGTCGTCGACATCGGTCCGCCGCCATCCAAAACACGCGAGCCGCGGCCGTCGGCAGCCGTGGCACCCGGACCGTCGATCTTCGAGCGCCTTGGGCCCGCCCTCGTCGCCCTCCTCGTGGGCGGCGCGGCGCTCTGGGGAACGCTGCGCCGCGGCCGAAGCGCCTTCCTCGGCAACGGCGACACGATCGGCTGGCTCCTCGACGGCCTCACGCTCGTAAGCGCCGCCATGGCCGTGCTCTTCACTGCCGTCGCCTTCAGCGATCGCCGGCGCGTCGACCTTGCGCCCAGCCTAGCGTTGGTACTCGTCGGCGTGGGCGCCGCGTACGGACTCGATCGCTGGCGCGCCGCCACGCCCGGCCCCACGAGCGAGCTCGGCGACGATGCCCGCGGTGCCCTCGCCCAACCCGCCGTGCATCTCGCCGGCAGGAGCCAGGGCGAAGTGCAGCGAATTCTCGGCGCCCTCGAGGAAGCCGGCGCCCTGCGCGTGCGCGTCGCCGAACCGCGCAGCTTCTTCGGCTACACGGCCTACCACGCCCTCGCCATCGACGTGCCCCCCGGCGCCGCCGCGCGTCAGCAAATCACCGAAGCGATCAACGGTCTGCTGGGCCCCCAAGGGAGCCTGAACGGCGAGCTGTGGATCGTTCCGTCACGGCGCGCACGCTGACGGGGGTTCGCTTGCCTTACGGTCGGCACGCCGTGGGGAACGACGTACGCATGGCGGACCGCCCGGGTTGTTTCAGACCGGTCTTTCGACCGGCAGGTTCGGCCCTCGGGCCCCCAAGTCAGAACGACCAGCTGGCGGCTTCTTCTTGGGCCTGCCAGAGCGACGCGTATGGACCGCCTTGGGCGAGCAGAGCGTCGTGCGTTCCAGCTTCGGCGACCTGCCCGTCCTCCATCACGACGATTCGATCGGCGTCGCGGACCGTCCAGAGACGATGGGAGACCACGACGACCGTACGGCCTTCGGCCAAGCGGGCGATGGCCTGCTGAATCGCGTGCTCCTGCTCCGGGTCGACGCTGGCCGTGGCTTCGTCGAGGAGCAGGATCGGCGCGTCGGCGAGCAAGGCGCGAGCGATGGCGAGCCGCTGTCGCTGGCCTCCGCTTAGGCCTCCGCCGTCGGGACCCAGCACCGTGTGAATGCCGTCTGGCAGCGCTTCCACGAAGGACCAGGCGCCCGCAGACCGAAGGGCCCGATCCACGGCTTCGAGCTCCGCGCCGGGTGCGCCGAGACGCACGTTTTCGAGCACCGTGCCCTCGAAGAGCGTGGTCGTTTGAGAAACGGTAGCGACGGACTGCTGCACCTTCGAAAGCGGTAGCGAGCGAACGTCGGAACCGAAGAGCTCCACGGCGCCCTCGTCGACGTCCCAAAGCCGCGTGAGCAAGGAAAGCACCGTCGACTTGCCGCATCCCGAAGGCCCCACCAGCGCCGTGACGTGGCCCTGCTCAAAGCGAAGGTCGATGTCCTTGAGCACGGGTGCTTCGTCGTAGCCAAAGCAAACGTTCCGAAGGGCCATGGCGGGTGCATCCGCATCCATGTTCATCGCCCCCTTCCCTTCGGGCTGCGCCGGCGTCTCGAAGAGCGCACGCACGCGTGTGACCGTGCGGTCCGCGTAGCGAATCGCGGAGATGAAGAACACCAACTCGGAAAGCACGCGGGCGAAGTGAGCGGCGACTAGGACGGCCAGCACCCAGCGGGCAAAGGAGGCGGGCGGAATCCACCACGCGCTGACGGAGAGCACGGCCACGAAGCCCGAGTGCACCAGAAAGCCGTAGGCGAGCACCGCCGGAGCGGGTGCCAACTCGGCCTTCATCTGGGCATCGGCAACGCGGTCGGCGGAGGTGCGAATCCGGCGAACGAAGTCCTTCTCCGCGCCGAGGCCAACAAGCGTACGCAGGCCCTGGACGTATTCGACGAGGTCGGCCACGAGCGTTTTACGGGTGCCGTCAAGCGAATCGGAAGCGCGCTGTACCCGACGCGTGCTCCAGGGAAGCGCAAGCAGCGCAAGGGGTACGGGCGCGAAGGCGATAAGCGCGACGCGCCAATCGACAAAGGCCATCACGAACGCGATCGTCGTCGGCATGGCGATGTTCGCCACCGTGAGCCCCCACGCGTGCGTCGCAAGCTCCGTGTAGAGGCCAAACTCGTCCGTCAGTACGCTCGCCAAGCTTCCCACGCGCCGGCGCGAGAAGAACCCCATCGGAAGGCGGCGAAGATGGTCCGCAAGGCGGATGCGCGTGCGCCCCACCAGCGCATAGGTGGCGATGAAGTTATCCAGCGACGCAACGCTGCGAAGGCCAAAGCCCAACACAAAGAGAAGCGCCAATGCCCCGGCCGCGACGGCCACGGGCGCGCCACCACCGCGAAGGGCCAGGTCGAGCATCCACACGGCCACGAGCAAGGGAAGCGTATCCACGACCGCCCCGACCGACGAAAGGATCAAGCCGCGGCGAAGGCGCGGCTCGCGGTAGCCCGCAAGATCAAACCCAAAATCAAAGAGCTTCACGCACTCACCTCCGCGGGCCGCGGCGGCGCGTTGTGAAGGGTCCAGGTTCGGGCCTGCGCCTGTGCCTTCCAAAGACGCGCGTACACGTCACAGCGGTTGAGCAGTTCGTCGTGCGTACCCCGATCGACCACGCGTCCCTCGTCGAGCACGACGATCGCGTTGGCTTCCTGGATCGACCGAAGCCGATGGGCCACAACGACCACCGTGCGTCCCTTCCCGACCGCCGCGAGGGCCCGCTGGACCGATCGCTCGAGGAGCGGATCAAGGTGCGCCGTAACCTCGTCGAGAAGAAGGAGGGGCCGGTCACGAACGATGGCCCGCCCAATCGTCACAAGCTGGGCCTGGCCGCCGGAAAGCGTCGCGCCGGCCTCGCCAACGAGGCCTTCGAGGCCCACGCGCGCGACAAGCGGCTCCAGCTGGGCCGCGCTCACGGCGCGGGCCAAGACGCGCTCGTCGAGATCGGGCGGACAGCCGAGAAGGAGATTCTCGCGCAGCGTGCCGCGCATCAACCAAGCGCGCTGTTGAAGAAAGGTCATGCCCTGTTCGCGCGCGTCGCGACGGAGGTCCGCGACGTTCGTGCTTCCCCCATCGTCGATCCAGCTTACGCTTCCGCAGCTCGGCAGGTGCACCCCCGCCATCAGCGAGAGCAAGGTCGACTTGCCGCAGCCGGACGGTCCAACGATGGCCGTCACTTCACCGGCCTTGGCTTCGAAACCTACATCCGTCAGGACGTCACCGCGCGCTTCGTCATAGGCGAAGGAAAGACCCTCGACGCGAAGACCGAGCGGTCCCCGCGAAGGAGCCGCGCCTGCGGCCGCGTCGGGGGCTTCCGTAGGGCGATCGACCGGCAGGGCGAGCAGCGCGTCGATTCGCTTCGTCCTCGCCTCATAGTGCTGCACGTTGCCGAAGATGAACATCAGCTTGAGGAGCGGCGCCGTGACGCCGAAACCTAAAGCTACAAAGAACACGAGTTCGGCGGCGCCGAGTTCGCCTGCGGCGTGCAGGGCCAACCCCACCGGCAGCACGACCACCAAGTTGTTTTGAAGGGCGGCTTGAAAGGCCGAAAACCCCCAAATCGTTTTGCGGGTCATCGCCGCCGCGAGCGTGCCGAGCGACTCAACGGAGGTGCGTACGCGCGCCAGCGAACTCGCGTCGGCGCCGAAGGCTTTGAGCACCGGAATGCCGCGCAGGTAATCGATGAGCGCGCTATTGGCGCGGGCCTCGGCACCGTGCCACTGCGCGAACTGCGTCTCCATGTTTCGCGTAAACCCCCACGCAAAGACCATTGCAAGCGGTATGAGCGCGACGCTCGTAAGGGCGAGGCGCAGGTCGACGGCGGCCAGGGCGATGACGGCCGAAAGGGGCACCACGATGCCGGCGACCAGGTCCGGCAGGTTGTGCGCTAGCAAGCCTTCGAGTTGATCGACGTCGTCGACCAGCACCTTCTTAAGGTCACCCGGCGTACGCGCCGACCGAGCAACCTCGGTGGCTTCGCCAAGCCTCGCGGCCAATGCAATCCGGACTTTGCGAAGCACGTCGAAGGCTACGGCGTGCGTCGCGATGAGCGATCCACCCAGGAACGCAAAACGCAGCACAAGCGCAGCGAGCGCTGCAAGCGCGTACATGGGAAGCCGCGCCGTGGTGGGAGCATCGGCAAAGAGGTCCAGCGCAGCCAGGTAGATCAAACATTGGGGAAGGAGCTCGAGCAGGCCCGCAAAGGCGGCGGCGAGGCACGCGACGATGAGCTTCGCGCCGTGGCCCCGCGCGAAGGGACGTAGGGTGTTCAGCACGGCGGAGCCTAGGCGACGGGCGACTGGAGGGTGAAGCGATTCAGGCGATAGCCCCTGATCTGCCATTCGAGCAGCCACGGAACGAGGCGGCGCATCCAACGAATCGACGCCGGCATCGCCCGCAATAGCTCGGGCGATGCGTCCATGAACGTGAGCGACTCTTCGAGATGAAGTCCCTGGCCCTCAAGGCTCGCCGGGTCGTCACAGCGCCAACGAAACCAGGAATCCATCGACATGAGCTTCATCGCTTCGTGGTGCTTCTGACGTTCGACCATGCGTGAGGACGTCGTGTCCATCGCCAGCGTGGAACCGGGAAAGCGTTCGGCCAGCGTTTTCAAACCGCGAAGCGCCTTGGCCTCGTCAAGGTAGATGATGACCGCCTCCGATACGAAGCAGTAGGGGCCGGGCCGGGCGGCGACCACGTCGTGCCAATCGGTTTCCGTGAAGCTTCCGTCGATCATGATGCGCTGGTCCGTGTCCTCGAAGAAGGCGCGGCGGAGGGCCATCGAATCGGGAAGGTCCAGCTCGACCCACTGGGCACGACCGTTGTCGAGCCGTTCGTAGCGTGTGTTGAGCCCTGCGCCGATCTCCACGACGGTGCCGTGGGGATGCTTGCTGAGAAAGGCGCGCACGAAGTCGTCGAACATGCGCGTGCGGATCGACGCGCCCCGCAGGGTGCTCATGCCGGACCATTTCGAAAAGTCGTAGTCGAGACGCTCGACGATCTCGACGGCGCGAGGATCGTTGATCACGCCGCGCCGCTTGGTTTCTTCCGCGCGACCGAGCAGCGGGATGAGCAGTGTTTCTTGAACGGGTCCGAGCTGAACGGGCATCGATGAGGTCATCGGTCAAAACTCCTTATTGAAACCAACTTTCATCTTCATTTATCAGTTGAACAAAATTTATCAAGTGAGTAATGATTGATTTGGCGCCAAGCTGTCCAGGTCCATGCCCACCCAAACCCCTGCCCGCATGAGCGCCAAGGCCGCCGCAACGCGCGACGTGATCCTTCAGGCTGCCCGCTCATGTTTTGGGGACGCGGGCTTTCGGGGGTCGTCGCTCCGCACGATCGCCGCTCGAGCCGGCGTCACCCAGCCGCTGATCAACCACTACTTCGGCTCAAAGGCCCAGCTCGTGGAGGCGGTCATCGATGGGCTCCTGGACGACTATACGGAGCGGCAGGCCAGCCAGTGGGCCCGGCCCCTGGGAGATCTGCGCTTCTTCTCGGAGGGTCTGCCGATTCTTTTCGACTGGCTCGGCGAAAACGCCGACACGCTCCGCTTTGCCGCCTGGGCGCGCCTCGAGGGCGTCCGCTTGGCGCCAAGTGGCGAACACATCGCTCAAGCTGTCCGCGCGCACATCGATCACCACCGCACCACCGGCGCGCTGCGTTCGAACGTCGACACGGACACGCTCATGTTCTTGATCGAAGCAAGCTTCAAGGGGTACTGGGACCGGCGCGACGTGATGCTTCGCCTGTACGCCGCGCAGGCCGCCGCCATCCCAGATGCGCAGCTGCGCGCCTTCGACACGCGCTATCGCACCTTGGCGATCGACGCCGTGCTTCGCGCATCGTTTCAAGGCCCCGCCCTCGAAGCGGTGCTGGCGCTCAGCCGCGAACGCGCCGAATATAGCTGAGGCCAAAGCGTTCGCGCGTACGGCATTGATGCCGGTCTTCAAATGAGCGTGCGTGTCGCGGTCAGGTTGTCCACGAGCTTGCATCGCTGAGACGAAGAAAGCCGAATCCGGTTTCGAATCGATGCGATGGCGGCATCCGGGATGAACTGGGGCCCGCTCCGTTCAAGACACCTCGAAGCGGCTGCGCGAAGGGCCCCGCGGCCGCGCCGGTCTATGGTTGACGCGCAAGGCACTCAGTGCCATTTTAGCCTAACCGGCGCGCGCCGGACCCGTTTCGCACGCCCCGGAGGACACAAGCCATGCGGGAGGTTCTTCGCAACACCTGGCCACTGCTGCTCGGGATCCTGTTCATCATGCTGGGCAATGGTCTACAGGGATCGCTTCTCGGCGTGCGTTCCGAGCTCGAGGAGTTCTCGACGGCGTGGATCGGCGTGGTCATGTCGAGCTTCTACGTGGGTTTTCTCGTAGGCAGCTCGCTCACGCCGGGGCTGCTCGCGGCCGTTGGACACATTCGCGTCTTTGCCGCCTGGGCTTCGCTCGCAAGCGCAGCTGTGCTCGTGCACGCGCTCTGGCTCGAGCCCGCGGCGTGGGTCCTTATGCGCTTCTGCACGGGCTTTGCGTACGCCGGCATGTACATCGCCGCCGAATCATGGCTGAACGACCGCGTCGATAACGCGGCGCGTGGGCAGGTGCTTTCACTCTACATGGTGGTGCAATACGGCGACCTTGCCGGTGGTCAGCTGCTCCTGAACGTGGGCGATCCGGCAAGCATGAAGCTCTTTGCCATCGCGTCTGTCCTCGTCTCGCTATCGCTGATTCCGATTTCGCTTTCGAGCCGACCTGCTCCCCTCTTCGACACGCCGGCACCGCTGACGCTGCGCGAGCTCCTTCGCACCACGCCGACGGGTCTTTCGGGCTGCGTCGTTGCCGGCATGACCACGGGCATGATTCTCGGTATGGGACCGGTATACGCCCAGCGCGCGGGTCTCGATGTGCGAGGCACATCGCTCCTGATGGCCGGCGCCATCGTAGCCGGCGCCACGCTGCAGTTTCCCTTTGGCCGCCTCTCGGACAAGGTCTGGCGCACCGACATCATCATCGGCGTCTGTGCCGCGGCGCTCCTTGTTTCGATCGTGCCCAGCGTATTTGCCGGCCCGTCGATACGCGCGGTGGTCTTCATCGCGCTCGCTGGACTCCTGCTCCCGCTCTACGCGCTCGTGCTGGCGCTCGCGAACGATCGGCTCCGACCCGATCAGATGGTCGCCGCCGGAAGCCGCCTCGTACTCTCCTTTGGCCTCGGCGCCGCCGCTGGACCTGTGAGCGCATCGGCGGCCATGCAGCTGGGTGGCGCGGACGCGTTTTTCGTCGTGTTCGGCCTGCTTTGCCTAGCCCTTACGCTCGGCGGGCTCATCACGCGACGTCGCGAGAACCAGGGCAAGGCGGATTTCCTGCCGACGCCGATCAACTCACCGCACACGCCTGAAGAGCGGCTCGACGCGGACCCTGCGTAGCAGCGCGCGAGTTGGGTAACGGACGGTGGCTCGCAGCACCCACTAGCGTGCTGGCATGCGCATTCGGAACCACACCGTGGGCCTGCTACTGACCTGCCTGCTCGGCTGTGCCGGTGATATCTCGTCCCCGGCGAACGGACCTTCCGATCAGCCGCGTGTCCCCGAAGGACCCAGCGGCGGACCCGAAGGGTCGGTCGACGCAGTCGACGGCCCCGCGCGCTCTTCGGCCGGTCTTCGGCTGCTTACGGCGGACCAATGGCGGCGCTCGCTGCACGTGGTGCTGGACGGTCGCGCCGACACCGCCGGGCGCTACATCCAGGCCGACGCGGTGCATGGCTTTCGCAACGTGGGCGCGGCGAGCGCCGACCCTGCGTTCATTCGCGACTTCAGCGCCACGGCGTGGGACACGACTACGGCGGTGGTGGCGACGGCCTTCGAGGACGGTAGCGCCTGGACAGGCTGCACCGAAAGCGCACCCGCCAACGACCCCTGCGTGGACACCTTTCTCCAGCTGCGAGCCGGACGCGCGTGGCGACGCCCGCCCTCGACGGAAGAGCTCGACGCGTTGCGTGTCCTAACCCGTGCTTCCCACGAACGTGGCGGCATCGCTGCGGCGCTCGAAGATGCCACGCTGGCCATCCTCGTGTCGCCGAACTTTCTCTTTCGCGCCGAGCTGGGTACGGAGGGCCGCTACGAAGGCTTCGAACTTGCCAGCCGACTTTCGTTCTTCCTGTGGAACCACGGGCCGGACGACGCGCTCTTCGAAGCCGCCGCGGCTGGACGCCTCGACGATGAAGCCGCGCTCGGCACGGAGCTCGACCGACTGCTCGATGCGCCCCAGGCGGAGGACGGCATCCTCACGCTCTTTCGCGAATACCTCGGCTTCGAATCGGTCGGCGCGACCCCGGGGATGAACCCCCAACTGCCGAGCGCGATGCGGCGCGAGGCCGATGCGCTCGTGCGCGACGTGCTGTTCGAAAGCGAGGCGGACATCCGGGCGATCTACGACTGGGACCTAAGCTATGTGGACCCGCTTCTCGCGGAGCACTACGGCGTGGCCGCGCCCGCCGACGGTGAACACGCCGTGCCGAGCCCCGACGGCCGACGCGGCATCTTGGGCACGGGCGCATTTCTCACGGGGCGGCATCCGATTCAGCGCGGCGTACGAATCCTCAAGGAATTCATGTGTCAGGAGCTCGATGAGCCGCCGGAGAACTTCGAACTGCCGGATGAGTCGGAGGGTCCTGACGGCCCTCGCACCCGCCGTCAGGTGTGGGAGGAGACGACCGCCTCGCGGCAGTGCACGGGATGCCACGACTCCATCAACGGCGTCGGCTTCACCCTTGAGCACTACGACCTGGACGGGACCTATCGCGAACTCGACAACGGCCTGCCCATCGACCCCAGCGGCATCGCCTTCGGCCAAGTCGTACGCGGGCTCGACGAGCTAGCCATCGTACTGCGGGAATCCCGTGAGACGGCCGAGTGCATCGTTCGACACTTTCACCGCTACGCCGCCGGAACGCTCGCCCGCCGCCTCGACCGACAGGACATCGACGCGTTGGTTGCAGACCTTCTCGATGACGACCCGCTCACGCTGAAGCGGGCCCTTCGCGCCTACATCCTAAGCCCCGCCTTCCTCGCCGCTGGCGAACTTCGCTGAGCCAACCGTTCGAAAGACCCAACGATGAAGCCAACTTCTAGAAGACTCTTTTTGCGAGGCGCAAGTGCCGGAGCAAGCATTGCCCTCGCGTTGCCCACCCTCGACTGCATGCTCAACGACAACGGCACGGCGTACGCCGACGATACGCCGATCCCCCAACGCTTCATCGCGTGGCATTGGGGGAACGGCGTTCAGGGCCCGCTTTGGGTACCGTCCACCTCACCCCATTGGACCCCCGGGCAAAACCCCTTCGGCTTTCGAGCCGATCACTTTCGCGGATCGCAGCGCGAGTGGATCTACTCGCGATCGAGCCTCGGCCGCGGCTACGCGTCCAGCCCTGAGCTCGCGCCCCTCTTTGAAGCCGGCATGAACGGGCGCGTGAGTGTGGTCTCGGGAACGGGTGTGGGCCGGGACGGAGCGCACTACGCGCACGCGCATGGCTGGGATGGTTTGGTCCACGAACAGTTGGTTCAACGCGACGACTGGATCTGGCCCGCCAATCCAGGCGCGCCAACGTTCATCGACCACATCGCAAGCCGAGTCCGCGGCGACGCGCCGTTCGGGCTGACACGTCTACAGGTCAACCGCACCATGAAGTACCACGATCACACGCCAAGCACCGCGCTGGGGGTCAATGATCCGCGCGTGCTCTTCAACACGCTCTTTGCCGGCGTGAGCGGTGACGAGGCAAGCCTGGACGTGGCGCCGAACGGGCACGCAGACGTGCTCAGCGCCGTCCAGGAGGACGCCCGACGCCTGCAGGAGCGCCTCGGCAGCAGCGATCGGGAACGTATCGAGGAGTACCTCCAGTCGATACGCGACATTCAGGGGCGCCTGGAACTCGGCATGGAGAGCCACGGCGCCTGCGTCGTTCCGACGATGCCACCGGCGAACGCCCCGTGGTCGCCGACCCAGGCCCGGAGCGAGAACCTCGAAGCCCGCGACGAACTCTTTGTGGACATCGTGGTCGCCGCCCTCACGTGCGACCTGACGCGAGCCGTCCAGTATATTTTCTCCCATGGGCAGCACAACGCCGTGTTCGAAAACCACAGCGAAGTCCCCGTCAGCCGCGACTTGCCCGAAGGATTCCCGGAATACGTTCGCTTCAGTCCCGGTGGTGGCGCATCGCTACCCAAGACCGAGCGGGGCCACCATGAAAACGCGCACACGGACAACCCCTCAAACGCGCTCTTTCACCATCGATCCACCGTCTTCACGATGGGCCGCTTTGCAAAACTCGTGAAGCGCCTAAGCGAGGTGTCCGTTGGCGATCATGACTTGCTTCATCACACGGGGATCTTTGGCTGGACCGAGCAGGACAACTACTACGCCGCGAACCCCAACGCGTTCGAGTCGAACAACCACCGTCATGACCACATTCCGATCTTGGTCGCCGGTGAAGCGGGCGGACGGCTCGTCAGCGGCGAACACATCCAGCCCGACACCATCCGCTACAGCGGGCGACAGGAGCAATCGTCCCGTGTGGTCCTCAGCCTCTTTCGAGCCTTCGGCGTCGACAAGCCAACGTGGGGCGACCGCGTGCGTCGCCGGGACACCCCCATCGAAGAGCTGCTGGCGTAGCGCTCATCCCAACGATCGCCCCGCCGTCGGCCTTTCGTTCACTTCAGCTGAAGTAGCTGGGCAGCTCAGAGCGTTCACCGTAGCGCCGATGCAGACCGCGCGGCGTGGCCTTGAACCCTGCTGCGAGCAGGTAAGCGGCAAAGGCCGCATCCGTCGCGTTTTCGCCGTCGATGCGGCTGAAGAGCGCGGCGCCGCGCGTTGGCGCACCCTCGTACTGACCGGCGAGGTGCTCGGCGAGCGCGCGCCCATACCGGCTTCGCTGCGGTTCGTCGCTAGGAAGAAACGTGAGCAGGCGCTCGCCCGTTGCGCCGATGAAGGCGCAGCAATGCCCGTCGATCAGAACGACGCGCGCGCCGGCGCTTCGCGTCGGCCGTGCGCCCTTGGCGCCCCCCGGCCCGGCGACAGCGACCGCGCTCCAGGGCACGGCGGCGCCGTACGGACTCGCCGGATCGTCCGCCGCCAAGGCCCAGACGCGCGGATCCTCCCCTTCCGCAGCGTCGCGCTCGTCGCGCAATCGATCTTCGCAGCCGGGCAAGGCAAACTGCGTCGCGCCCAGCCCCTCCACGAAGTAGCCGCGCCGAACCCGCCCCACTTCCTCCATGGCCTTCAGCACTGGGTAGAGACCGCCGAAGCCGGCGACGTCGTCGCGTGAACCGGCGGCGCGCGCCACGGCTTCGCGCGTGAGCACGCCGCTGTTTTCCAGCATGGCGCGCACAAGCGCTTCAAAGCGCGCTTCGCGCGAGCCTTCGGCCTCAGGCAGCAGCGACCAGCGCCCTTCGCTTCCGGGCAGGGACGCCGCCCGGCGCCCTCGCCCGCTTCGGCGTCCGGCGGCCATGATGCGACGCCCGCGGCGTTGCGCCTTCTTTTTCATGCCGCTTCGCAGCGAGCGAAGGGGCAGCAGCGTGTCGTTTGTCACCCGGCCACTCCAGACGAGGTCCCAAAGTACATCGAAGACCTCCGTGCCGAGGCGACCGGTCTGGGAGACGAGATCACGAAAGAAAACCGCGCCGCGCGACTCCATGATCGCCACGAGCTCGCGCGCCAAGTCACCGTCCGGACCTTCGGGAAGTTCGTCCAGGGGCGGCGCCAGCAGAGGGTAGTGGTCGGCCACGTAGAGCCCCACGCGGCCCTCCTTCGAGCCGAGGCTCTGCAGGCCGCGCCAAACGACGTCGCCCGTGGCGAGCAGCTCGTCGAGGTCGCGCGGGTCAAAATCGCGCACACGCGCCGGCAGCACCGCCGACTCCAAATCACTCGCGGGGATCGGCTGACCCTGAAGCTGCTCGATGACATTCAGCAGTGCGTCAAAACCGCGCCCCGCCTTCGGCTCGAGCTGCTGCCATCGGGCCAAAAAGCGCGCGTAGGTCGGCGCCGAAACCGGTTCGATCTGCTGACGCAGCTTGGCCAGCGAACGGCGCTTGATGCGCGCGAGCACGTCCGCGTCGCAGAACTCCCGCTGACCCAACGAGAGGCCCCGCTTCTCCAGCAGTGACTCCGGCAAGAACTCGCCGTCCAGCACGCGCCCTGCGTCAACCAGACGCTGCAGCGCGTCCAGCACGGGCCCGATGCCGAGCCCATAGCGCGTCGCGATGGCGTCGGCGCGAAACGGTCCATGCGTCTTTGCGTAGCGGGCGACGAGCCCGGTGAGCGCATCGTTTGCCGGCATCAGCAGGGCCGAAGGCGTCCACGCGGGGGGCACGAGCCCGAGCGCGTCGCGGTAGCGAGCGACGTCTTCCAGAGCAAACCAGCGCGCCTCTTCGAAGGCGTCCGTTCGCACAACGCGGCGCGCCCGCTCTAACTCTTCGATAAGCGCTTCGACGCCCTCGCCCAGCTCGGCCAGCGCGCGATCGCCGAGGGCGAGCAGACGGTCGTGCAGCGCGTCCGCGTGGCGGATGGGCTGCTCGCGCCGCTGCAGTGCATTCTCCACCTCTTCAATGGCCGACGCCTCGAGCAGCTCGCGCATCTCGGGCTCACCGAGCAGGGCGCGAAGCTGGGCCGGATCGAGCGCGAGAGCCTGCGCGCGCCGTTCCGCCAGCGGCGCGTCGCCTTCGTACATGAAGTTGGCGACGTAGTTGAAGAGCAGCGCACCGGCAAAGGGTGAGGGGCGCTTTGAGTGCGCGTGCGAAACGCGCACCTTTCGATCGCGAAGATCACGAAGCAGTCGACGGAGCTCCGGCAAATCGAAGACGTCCTGCAGGCACTCGCGGTAGGTCTCGAGTACGATGGGAAAATTGCGAAAGCCCGCGGCGACGCGAAGCAGGCTCGCGCTCTTCCGGCGTTGCGCCCAAAGGGGCGTGCGTTGACCGGGCCGACGGCGCGGCAGCAGCAGCGCGCGCCCGGCATTTTCGCGAAAGCGCGCCGCAAAGAGCGCCGTCTCGCCAAGCCGTCCCGTAAGCAGCTCCTCGACTTCATCGGGCTCGGGAAAGAAGAACGCGTCGTCGGGTACACGGTCGCCGTCCATCATGCGAAAGACAATGCCGTCGTCCGAATAGACGATGTCCGCTTCAATGGCGAGCTCGTTGAGCAACTTGGCCTGCACCGCCGTCGCCCAGGGTGAGTGCACCCGATTTCCAAAGGGCGAGAGGATTGCGACGCACGCGTCGCCGAGCTCGTCTTCAAAACGCTCAACGACGATGCGCCGGTCCGTTGGCACGTGCCCGCAGCTTTCCTTCTGATCGGCCAAGTAGCGGAGCAGGTTATCGGCGGCCTGACGGTCCAGGCCGTGCCGTTCGACGAGGCGATCCTCGGCGGCGCCGCGCTCCATCGCCATGAGCTCGCGCGTCAGCGCGCCGATGGCGCGGCCAAACTCCGCCGGCCTTCCCGGCCGGTCGCCGTGCCAAAAAGGCATCTTGCCGGGCTGGCCCGGCGCCGGCGAAACGAGCACCCGGTCGTGGGTGATCTCTTCGATGCGCCACGAGCTCGCGCCGAGCAGGAAGATCTCACCCTCGCGCGATTCGAAGACCATCTCCTCGTCGAGTTCGCCAACGCGCACGGGCTTCTCGGCGCCGGCTAGAAAGACCCCGTAGAGGCCGCGATCCGGAATCGTACCGGCGTTGGCGACGGCGAGCATCTTTGCGCCCTTGCGCGGCGTGAGCACACCGGCGATGCGGTCCCAGGTGATGCGCGGCCGGAGCTCGCCAAACTGCTCGCTCGGGTAGCGTCCGCTCAGCATGTCCAGTACGCCGTCGAAGGATTCGCGCGGCAGCTCGGCGAAGTTGGCGGCGCTGCACATGCGCCCATAGAGCGCCTCCACCTCGAGCGGTCCGGACTGGGCGACTTCCGCAACGACCTGCTGGGCGAGCACATCGAGCGGATTGCGCAGGTAGCGCGTCGACTCCACGCGGCCTTGATGAATGTGGTCCGTGACCGCGGCGCACGCGACGAGGTCGCCCCGGTACTTCGGAAAGATGACGCCACGCGACACGGCGCCCACCTGATGGCCCGCGCGGCCGATGCGCTGAATGCCCGAGGCCACGCTGAGCGGCGCTTCGATCTGAATCACCAAATCGACGGCGCCGATATCGATGCCGAGCTCCAGGCTGCTCGTGGCCACGATGGCCGGAAGCTCGCCGCGCTTCAGCCTGTCCTCGATGTTGGCGCGAATGTCTTTCGCGATCGAACCGTGGTGCGCGAGCGCCAGCTCTTCGCCCGCCAGCTCGTTGATGGCGCCGGCCAGTCGCTCGGCAAGGCGCCGGCTGTTGCAGAAGATCATCGTCGAGCGGTGATCGCGAATCAGCCGCACGAGGCGCGGATGAATCGCCGGCCAAATGCTCGCGGGCTGCGCTTGGCCCGCCGCCGCGCCGGACTGCAGCGGCGGAAGGCCGGTATCCTCGAAACCGGCGTCTCCGTAGGAACCATCAAGGGAAAACTCCGGCGGCAGTCCGTCGTCCTCATCCGAGGCGAAGGAAAAAGCCGGCGGTAGATCGTCGGCGCCCTCGTAGAGGACGTCGCCATCGTCGGCCAGGCCGCCATCGCCGAGGGCGTCGCCATCGCCTGCCACATCTTCACCGTTGGCCTCGTCGAGTGGGCGCGGCTCACCCTCGCGTTCGGTGCGTTCACGTTGCAGCGAAGCGGATATCCCCGCGTCCGCCGCGCCCTCGTTCGGCGCCCGCTCGCTCAGGGCGCGAAGGTCATCGAGTCCGACACCCTCTGGGCGTTCATCATCGCCGCGGGAAGAGAGTCCGCCGTTTGCCGCACTGCTTTCATCGGCCGCGCTGTCCGCATGCAGCGCGGCCGCCACCGCCTCCTCGCTCGGCGCGGGCCCATCGAAGCGCGCGTCGCCAAGCCGCGCCATGTCTTCGACGGGCACTTCGATCTTCAGGTCGAAGTCCTTCGTCGCACCCGCGTCCACGATGGTCACGGGCCGAAAGGCGCCGTTCGAGAGTCCGCCCAAATACTTGGCCACTTCTTCGAGGGGACGCTGCGTTGCCGAGAGACCGATGCGCTGAAGGGGCGGCGCGCCCTCGCCGCGCAGTCCCTCCAGTCGCTCCAAGCTCACGGCCAAATGGGCGCCGCGCTTGGTCGGCACGAGCGAGTGAATCTCGTCGATGATCACCGTCTCGACGCTCGCAAGCCCCGCTGCGGCCTGGCTCGTGAGCAAGAGGTAGAGGGACTCGGGCGTCGTGATCAGCACGTCCGGCGGATTGCGCTTCATACGCGCCCGCTCCTGCGGCGTGGTATCGCCGCTGCGAACACCAACGGTCGGCACGCGGACCGAGACGCCGGCCCGCTCGGCCTCGGCGACAATGCCCGCAAGGGGCGCACGAAGGTTGCGCTCCACGTCGACGGCGAGCGCCTTCAGCGGGCTCACATAAAGCACCCGCGTCTTCGGCGACTCGCCAGGCGCCTTCTTCGCCCTCTCTCCCTTCGGAGGCGCCGGCCGCGTCGGAGGCGACAAAAAGAGCAGCCGGTCGATGGCCACGAGGAACGCCGCCAGCGTCTTACCGCTGCCCGTCGGCGCCAGCAGCAGCGTCGACTCCCCCTCGCTAATCGGCTCCCACCCCAGTCGCTGCGCCTTCGTCGCTCCTTGAAAGGAGCGGGCAAACCAGGCGCGCGTGGGCGCATGAGCAAACTTCAGGGGAGACGACGGCATCGGCGTGGGACTACCCAACCATGGTACCGCGAGGGTGCGACCTCAATGCGTAGAGCGAGCAAGACTTGCGCGACCAAGCAACTCTTGCGTGAGATCTCCAGAGCGTATGCAGCACTTTCGATGGCACGGCGTTCGCAAAGCCGTCGGGTTGCACCGGCCTAGGCAAACGGATTCTCGGACACGTCCTTTACGTACCGGGCCCGGTGCAATACCACCCCATCAGGCAAACGTACGTCCGCTAAGCTCAAGAGAGTGCTCGCATGAACAAAGACAACCTCAGCCAAGTAGAGACCCCCGAAGCCTTCGAAGAGCTCCTGAGAAAACACGGGCTCTTCCGGGAAGACGACGTGACGATGGACGACCTCGGTTCGGAGAACATGTGGGTGTACACGGGCAACGACTTCGCCATCGATCCCGAGTTCATGGCCTCACTGGAGCTTTCCGAGTTTCTAATCGTTGGGGACCTGAGCGTCGAACGTTTCGACGTGGCGGCGGCCCTCGACGACTACGGCGTATTCGCCGTGACAGGAAACCTGACGTGCCAGGACCTCATCTACGCGACGGAGTGCACCGCGCTGTCCATTGCGGGTGATCTGCACATCTCGCGCGTAGCCTACCTGAACTGCGGCAACTCCGTGCTCCAGGTCAACGGCAACCTAACGGTCGGCCTCTTCTACGACGACCAGTGTTCCATTGACGTTCGCGGCGAAGAAAAGAGCAAGCTGGACCGCAACTCGAGCGTGGACGATATCGCCGCCCACCTCGGCGTCGAAGCGGGCGGACGCAGCGCGGACGATATCATCCGCGAGTTTTTCGGTTAGTGAGTTTGCGCCTCTGCGCAGGCGGCGGAGGCGCACGCCTAGGAGTGGTTTGTATAGCGCAAAGACTTAAGCGACTGACTTCCCCGCTTGGCGGTCAAGATACACCACCGTCCCCACCCCACACGGATCACTCAGCTGGGACGAGGTTAGAGCGGCGGCGGAGCCGTCCATCGGTGAAGGCGTAACCCGTACTCATGACAGGGAAGCTGGGGAACTTCAGACGGACACGTCGGGTCGCTCGCTCGCGCTCCACTCAGGTCGAGGTACTTCATTAAAGGCAATCCGGCTAGACGCGGGAGACCGGCGTCGCCTACCTCCGTGTACCCGAGAAACAAAAAGTGCAGTCGATGAAGGTTCGAGAGGCTCGCCAATCCTTCATCTGTCACCTTCGTGAAGCCCAGAAACAGTGTCTCTAGACCACGCAAGTTGGACAGGTGCTCGAGCCCCGCGTCGCCGACCTGCGTGTTCATGAGGAAGAGGTAGTCCAACGCGCGAAGGCCCGATAGGTGCATCATCCCCGCGTCGCCAACGCGTGTTTGGCCGAGGTTCAGCCAGCGAAGCGAGTGAAGCCCAGCAAGGTTCGAGAGCGCGGCATCGTCCACCCGCGTGCCGCCGAGCGATAGCGATTCGAGCGAATCGAGCGAGCGTAGGTCCCACAGCCCCGAACCGTCGACCACGGTCCCATCAAGGCCGAGCGTGCGAAGCGAACGCAGGGACGCGAGGCTTGCCATGCCCCCGTCACTCACTCGAGTGCCGCTAAGTTCTAGGCTCTCGAGCACGCGCAGACGACCTACGTGAGCCAGTCCCCGATCGCCGATGCGTGTATACCGAAGATTCAGCTCCCGCAGCGGAAGTCCCGTGAGATGAACGAGGCCGGCGTCGCTGACCTTGGTGAACGAAAGATCGAGCCGCTCCAGCGACCGCATAGCAGCAAGATGAACGAGGTGGTCGTCCATCATGGGCAGACGGTTCAGATCGAGCACCCGAAGCGAAATCAGCTCGTTTAGATGCACCAAACCGGCACCCGTCACGCGCGGGCCGAGCTCGAGACGCTCAAGCCGTCGGAGGCCAGAAAGATGCTCCAGACCAGCATCGGTCGTGCGCGTCCCCGTTAGGTTGAGCTCCTCGAGCGAGGTGAGCCATCTCAGATGCGCAAGCCCCTGATCCGTTACGTTCGAGAACTCCAGGTTGAGCGTTTGAAGCGAGCGAAGCCCGACCAGGTGCAGAAGGTCCTCGTCGCGGCTTGGTCCGACGAGGTGGCGTATCCAAGTCCAAGCCCGGATATGCGCGTAGTCCACGTGGTAACCAAGGCCAAGACGGCTCGGCTTCAGTCGCTCTAGGCAGTGCCTAACCGCGTCGGTCAACGGACCGTCGTAGACAAGTGAGTCGCCGTGAGGAAAGGCTTGACTGGGCGCGGCGTGAAAGCCTGCAGCAAACTCACTACTGCAAAGCTCCTCTTCGTTGGCCACCCACCAAGTTCGCCCGTCCACAGTCTTCGGGTCGGGGCCCGTCGGAGAGCTGACGCTTGCTCGGTCGCAAACGAGGTCTTCTGTCAGCAGCGCAAACCCGCGAGGGCAGCTACGCCAACGGAAGGAGGAGAGACCGCGTTCCTCGGCGGCGCCAAGGCTTTCGTCGGACGTTTGGGACGGGCCCCCAAACGCTACGCTGAGTGCACAGCAGAGTAAGCACGTTCCCACCGCGCCCGCTGCCAGCCCAACATGTCTGCGCATCTCGACTCCTTCGGTCTACTTCACGTGGGCGAAGTCAAGGGTCACGGGACGCGATGACAACACCTTACCGAAGCGTGTACGACGCGGCGCCAAACGGTTCCGTCCACCAGGGGCCTGCTCCCACAACGAGTTCAGGATAGGATCCGGCCATCGTGCGCATGCGCAGCGCGGGACCGTGGCGGGCAGGAGCTATGAGCACATACCCCAATGAACCTGGATACGATCACCAGAACACAGCTCGAGGCCGCTTACCGCTTGGGTCATCGGATCCTCGACGGCACCGTACCATTGGCACAGAGCGCTAGCTTGCTGACCTCTGGGGAGGGTCCCGTTCAGGCGTGCTTGGTTTCGCTCCACGATCCAGCAAATCCCATCGCCGTCACGCTCGGGTCTGGGCGCTCGTGGGTCGGTCGACGGTGGGAGCGGCAGCGCCCCGAATGGAAGATGGATGCGCTTGTCTTTGAAGGGCGCCAGTTTTTCTACAGGTGTCGGCCGTCGGGCGTATGGCTCGAAGACCCGGCCACGACGAACGGCACGGCGCTTCTTACGGAAGCCGAAGCGCTGGCCGTGCCGTCGGTCCAGTCCGCGCGCGTGGACTTTCCGATGCGGCTTCTTCCCCATCCGAACGAACCGCTCCCCTGCTCGTCGCTCTACCGAAGGGTCGCCCGCGATGGCGATGTGCTCATCGCCTATATCGGCTTCGTCCTTTGCCATCCGCCGACGCAGCTTGCGCGCCCGGCGCCGTAGCCGAAATCAGCGCGGCGGCGTCCACAGGACAAGCGCCCCTGCTTCAACGAGCAGCGCTACTGTCTCTTCGGCCAGCTCGCTACGCTCGACGGCCTGCAGCTGCAGTGCAGGCCATCGGCGGGCAAGCTCCGCTTCGATGCCGATGGTCAGCGTTTCGCCTTCGTAGCGGCCCACCAGCCAGTGGCGCGCGTCCTTAACGGGGTTTTCGTCGTCCATCATCGCCGTGACATCGTGCTGGGTGCTCACCACGTGAAAGGCGGCGCTCGCAAGAACATGCGTACCGTCTGCGTCCGGGATCTCTTCGACGCGGGGATCGCGTGGGGCGCGAAGGAGCGCGCCCTCCACCTTCACCAAATCGCAAATCGGAGGGACGAGACCTGGCGCATCGGGCAAGCCTTCGCTCTCGAGGAAGTCCGCCAGACGCACGCCGAGGGGACGCCGCTGCCAGAGCTCGTCCGAGTTGGCGAAACGCTCGAGCCAGTCTCCGCCGTGCCGTTCGAGCCAGCGAAAGGTGTGGGGCAACGTTTGCTCGAGCCCCTCGGCGAGCTGACCAAGATCGATTCCGTTTACGCCGTCGGCCGCCGCAGCTTCGTCGCCGCCGAGGGCGCGCTGATGGTTCAAGTGCCATTGCTCCCGCGCGATGCGCGCATCGGCGGCCGTTTCGCCAAAGGCAGCCGTGCCCCCGAGGGCGTGTGCAAACGCCCCGGCGCGCGCCTTCCAATCGAAGGTTTCGAAGTAGAGGGCTTGAGCAAGGCCTTCGATATGATCGAAGTAGGCGGCAAGGCTCTCGAAGTGCGGCGCGCCGGCGAGCACGGGAATGAGCGCGGGATGGCGAAGACGCGCGCGGTGGCTGACGGCGTAGGCCATCGCGTCCGATTCGGGGTCCTGCGTATGGCCCGGACCGTAGGCGCGAATGCGGCGCATACGCCCGGTCTTCATCGCTTCCTCAACGAGCTCGAGCCGGCGGCTCACGCCCGTGCGCGCCATGTGCAGCTCGCGGTTGACCAGCATGCGCAGCGTATCTTCGTCGAGCATTCGCCAACGGGGATCCGCCTCATGGGCGGCGGTCGCCGGTAGAAAGTCACACGACAACTTCGGGTGCCAGTAGGCATGCTCCATCCGCGGCTGCGGACTCAACGGCGTTTGGCGCATGCGAAGAAACTGATCAGCGTTGTACCAAAGCATCACCGGTAGGAGCTCACCGAGGTACGCACCGATGTAGAGCTCGAAGTCGCGTGCGTCCTCACGCCAAAAGTAGCCGCACGCGCGGTGCAGCATTTCGTGCGGACCCCACTTGGCGATGTGGCTCGGATCAAAGATCGACGCGGCGCCGTCCTGCATGAAGGCTTGGTACTTGCCCGTCTTCAGTACGCCGTTTTGCCACTGATCGTGGTTCGTATCGTAGACGCGGGGATCGTCGCCGAAGACGGGCACGCGCGTGAGCTCGCGGTGCACGTGAAAGGCGCCGACAGACGCGCCGAGGGCGACGGCCCGCAGACCAAAGGGGGTGGCGGCGACTTCCGATTCGGGGAGTCGAACGAAACGTGCGAGTTCACCGACATCAACCTCCTGCAGCGCGAGGCACATTTCGACGAGCGCCGACACTTCGCGATCCGTAAAGCGATCCTCCACCGTCATCGCCGGTCCACTGATCAGGCTCGATCTCATTCCGTTTTCACTTTCCTACCGCTTCCCGATCGTTGCGTGGTGAGTGACGCGTGAGCGGGCTGAGTGACGCGTGAGCGGGCTGAGTGACGCGTGAGCGTGGTGAATGACAGCGTATCGGTTGCTCCATCCACCTACTTCCCGGGAGCGCATCAGTCGTAGGTGTAGAAACCTTCGCCCGCCTTACGGCCGAGCTTACCGGCGCGCACCATCTGGCGGAGGAGCGCGGGCGGACGAAACTGCTCGCCGAGTTCGGCGTGCAGGTGCTCCATGATGTGCAGGCGTACGTCGAGGCCCACGAGGTCCGTCAGCTTCAGCGGACCCATCGGGTGGCGGTAGCCGAGCTCCATCGCCTTATCGATGTCCGCCGGGCTTGCCACGCCCTGCTCCACCATGCGAATCGCTTCGCATCCGAGAATGATGCCGAGGCGCGACGTGGCAAAGCCGGGCCAGTCCCGCACCACGACCGACTCCTTGCCCACGGTGGCCGCGAAGGCCTCTGCACGCTCGATCGTGGCGTCGCTCGTGGTAAGGCCGCGCACGATCTCAAGCAGCTTCATGACGGGAACGGGATTGAAAAAGTGGAGGCCCACGCAATGCTCGGCGCGCCCGGAAGCCGCAGCGATTTCCGTCACCGAAAGACTCGAGGTGTTCGTGCCCAGCAGGGCCTTCGTGCCCGCCGTGAGCTTTCCGAGCGTTTCGAAGATCGAAAGCTTAAGCTCGAGCTTTTCGGGCACGGCCTCGACCACCAAGTCAGCGCCGGAAACTGCGTCTTCAAGATCTACCGTCGTGCGAATGCGGCCGACGAGCGCTTCCGCACCGGCATCGTCGATGCGCTCCTTCTTCTTCAGCCGATCGAGGCTCTTCTGAATGCCCGCCATACCGCGCTGAAGCGCGTCTTCATTCAGGTCAAAGAGGCGCACGTCGATCGAAGCCGCAGCACCGATCTGCGCGATTCCGTGCCCCATCGTTCCGGCGCCGAGCACCGCCATCGATTTAATTTCGTCCATCGACTTCCTCCGGCGCCATAGTGCGCGATGGCGCCCCCACGTCAACCTCGCCCGCGCGCATCGACGCGTTTGCAAAGCTTGTCTGAATTCATCCACGGACAGCGGGTGAACAGGCGCCAGCGCGCAGCTTGAGTGGGAAAACGCGGGATAAATTCGGTGCTAGCGTGCCCGCATTATGAAAGCACCGTTGGTCCTCCCAGGCACTTTGGTCATCGTCTTGTCGGCGTGCGGCTCGTCCGCCGCACCGTCGTCCCTTGAACACGCGGAAGCCGACGAAGCGGAGGCGCAGGAAGCCGAACCAGACCGCTCCGAAGCCAGTCCATCCGAGTTTGCTTCCGAACGGATCGCCGCTGGCGTACCGGACGATGCGTGGCTGCAAACGGTACTCGCGCCAGCCCTGCAGGACGATGGAACGGCCGCGCTTGCCGCACTGATGAGTTCGAACGGCCTCTGGCTTAGTTGGACCGTCAATGATCCGCACGGCGTTCGTCCCGCGTGCGACGCGAGCGCGATCGCCGGCGCCTACGAAGAGGCCAACGGAGCGATCGCGCAAGTGGACGCAAACGCGGTGTTTCGTTGCGCCGCGGGCCGCTGTCTCGCCTGCCAGGGAAGCGACTGGGCAAGCTGCGCGAACGCACCGCTCATCGAGTTTGCATCCGTATCGCCACCGCGCATCCGCGGGATCGCCCGCGCCTACCTTCAGTCCGAAGAGGTACGCAGCCAAGCGAGTACGCCCACCCGTGTCGAAGATCTTCCGCCCATCGCTGCGCGCATGGCCAACCCCTGCGGTGTGCGGGAGCGAAGCAGGCTTGCCGGCAACACGGGCGATCGGATCGCCGTCGCCAACGGCGCCGAGGTATCGGCGCAGTGCGGCATCAACGCCCGGACTACGCTCGACGAAGCGTGGGACGCGGCTTGGCCACCCGTGTGCACTGCGAACAAGTGCAGCGCCGACATCGACGGCGGCGCGATGGCCATCCTCTTTGAGAACGACCGGCCCGTCGCCGTGGTGCAGGGCGAAAGCGAGTGTGCAGGCTGCGGCGTTGAGGTTCCGGCGGCGCTTCATGCGCTCGTCGACAACCCCGGGGGGTGCTCGCCCACGTCCGCTTCGACTACCTGCCTTCCCAACTGCGCCTGGCGCACCTCGTCCTGTCCAAGTGAAGCCCGCGACTGTACGCCGGAAACGCAATGCGCGACCGGCATCATCGACGCAGCTTTCTGCGACCCTTCGTGCTGCGGGGAACGGCCGTAGGCTGTCCAGGATTCGGGGTCGGCGCGCGAAGAGCGCCGCCGGCGGACGAAGCACGATGGAGTTCGACGCCGAAGCGCGCTAAGGCGAGGTTATGAATGCGCGCTACACCGGACTGCTCTGGCTCTTCGCAATGGCATGCGCGGCACCGCTTGCCAGCGCGCCTGAAGAGACGACGCAAGCCCCCAGCCATCGGCTCGTACTCGAATCAAGCGGCAGCGATGAGGGTGACGCACGCGTGATCGAAGCCCGCTTCCGCGCCCTTGGTCGTACGGTCGACGTTAGCTCCTCCCCTCGGCGTGTCGAAGTGGTGAGCCGTCGACCCTTTGACGAAGCGCAGATCGCCAGCGTGCTTACGCCCAATCGCCTAAGCATGCGCACCGTGGTCGATCTCGCCGGTGCGGTCGATCAGCGTTTCGTCGGTTTCGACCGCTTCGAAACATTGGGCTCCGGCACCGCGCCCCGCGTGCAAACGGCCGTTGTGGAGTGCGATGGCGCAGACGCGTGGCGAAGCGCGGAATCCACGCCCGAGTGCGTTCGGGCCGTGGGCGCCGTTGAGCCGCTCAGTGAGGGCCCGCAGTGCCAGCTCTACTGCCTCGAGAGCAGCCAAGTGATCGGTACAGGAGATGTAGCAAGCGCTGCCGCCCAGCCAGGGCAGTTCGGTGACTGGCGCGTCGCCGTCGAGCTCAACGCCGACGCGCGGGCGCGCTTCGCCGCATATACGGAAGGCCATCTCGGCTATGCGCTGGCGATCACCGTCGACCATCGTGTGTTTTCGGCGCCGCACATCGCATCGCCGATCACGGGAGGGCGGCTCGAGATCACGCTCGGCTACGGCGCCACGGAAGTCGATGCGCAGACGCTTGCGGCGGCGCTCTCGTCCGGTGCTCTGCAGGCGGACTGGACCGTGGTATCCGTCGAGTAGGTACGAGCCGCCCTGAATGGACGGGACCGGGCGCGGAGCGTGCGCGGGAAGAGTGAAGCGTGCGCGGGAGGACTGCGCGGCGTGCGCGGGAGGACTGCGCGGCGCTATTGATGAGTCTCCTTCACGCCGTTTCGTGAAGATCGGATGCCGTCGACGCTAGGGTCCGCAGGCCCGCGAGCGAGTGCAGGTCGGAAGCAAGCTCGGCGAGCGTCAATACGCGGGTGGACGCGGCGAACGCATCCACCGCGCGTCGCCGTTGAAACGACGTGAAACCGTTACGCCGATGGAGCCACGCGAGGCGCGCAGCAAAGGGCGCGTCCTTGGATGGCACCGCGCCCGGTTCATCGGGCTGGGCGTCGCTTCCGGTCTCATATCGATTCACGATAAGCGCCGCGGGCGGTACACGGCGGCCTTCCAGCTGCTGAAGCATGCCCTGCCCATCGGCGAGCGAGAGGGGCTCGGCGGACGTCACGAGCACGAGTCGGGTGCTTTCGTCCCGCAGGCTGGCCGCGTTCGCCGCTGCCCGGGAGGCAAACCCGTCGCGCTGCGCTGCGAGCACGCGAAAGAACTCCACCATCGCGTCGACCAGTTCGCCACCGGCGATGCGCGAGAGCACGCTGAGCGCCACCTTGCCGCCGGCGCGCGCTACGCGCTCGGTGAGCGATGCGGCCCGTTCACCGGCCAAGAAGGGCTGAAGTACGTCGTCGTCGAGAAAGGCGGCGAGCGTCTCGGGCGCGTCGAGAATCTCGAGGGCGCTTCGCGCCGGCGGCGTATCGAGCACGACCAGATCAAACCGCGAATCGTTCATCAGATCGTAGAGCCGCTCGACGGCTACGTAGCTGTGGCTGCGCGCGAAGGTCTTCGAGAACACTCGGTAGACGGGGTTGGCGATGATGGCCGGCGCCGCATCGCCGGCGATGCTGCGAATGAGGGCGTCGTAGCCCGACTGCGTATCGAGCATCGAGGCGTGAAGGCCCGGCGCGCCTTCGATGGCGCACATATCGTCGCCAAGGGTTTGAAGCCCCAGCGCATCCGCCAAACGCTTCGCCGGATCGATCGTCAAGAGCGCGACGCGCCGCCGAGCGTCGGCGGCCCGAAGGGCGAGGGCCGCCGCCGTGGTGGTCTTGCCCACGCCCCCCGTACCGACCATCACCACGAGCTTCGCGTCGTTCACGAGCACGTCGAAGGCCGAAGCGTTCGACGCAGTCGCGCTGGGTGACGCGGGGAGGACTTCGCGGTCAACGGGCACGTAGGCCTCGGCCTCACCCAGCGCTGCCGCCACCGCTTCAGGGGTTGGCGATGCGAGGTCAGGAATAAGCCGCAGCCGCGGTCCGATGCCGTCCGCAGAGACGTACGCAGCGCCATTCACGGTGCTATTCACGTTGTTCTCCAGGAGAGGCTGGAGGGCAGCCTCCGCCTGCGTACGCTCCCATAGTGCGCGCTTCACTGCATCGTCTGCCGCCGCTTCATCGGAAGTAAAGAGGTCGGGGGGCATGCGGCTCACGTAGACCTCGCCCAGCTTCACGGCGCCGCTCGTCGCCGCAAAGGCCAGGAGCTCGCTCGCCTCGCGAACGGGAAGCGCGTTGGGCAGGGTCACGACATGGAGTCGGCTCTCGTTGCGAAGCACCTGGGTGAAATCGTCGAGCATGGTGCGCAGCACGCCGCCGACGGGCAGCTCCGCAAAGGTCGCCGGCAGGGAGAGAAACATGCGCGCGTGCCCGGTCGCGTCGAGGTCGACGATGATCGGGTCCCAGCCCTCGGCGGCGAAGGCGGCGAGGGCGTCGAGGGTGACGACTTCCTCCGCCGCGGGCGCCGCGGCGGCAAAGCGCTGAAAGGCGCGAACGCGCGCCAGCCGGTGGAGGCCGACGCGTCGGCCCACGAAGGCTTCCAAAGCGCGCTTCGAATCGAGGGCCACGGCCGATACACCGGGCCGAACCTCCGTTGGTTCGGGCCCCACGCCTCGGCCGAAGAGGCGCGAAAACGTTCGCCGGCCAGCCAACTCGGCGAGGAGTGGACGCCGCCCGGCCTCGGCTGCACGAATCGCGAGCGCCGCCGCCACCGTCGACTTGCCCACGCCGCCCTTTCCGCTGATCAGCTCGAGAGTCACTCGCCCCGTTTCTTGGGTGAGAGCCAGCGAAGGCAAAGGGCCGCGGCCAGGGCCGCACTGGGAACGCTCGTCACGAGGGACGCGACGTCGTAGTGAAGCGCGCCCGGCTCGTTACCCTGAACCCATGCGCCGAGCTGGGTGAAGCGGCTAACGAGCCAGAGGGTCCACCAACCGAAGAGCATCCAGCCTTGGGCGCTTCGACCGTGATGCACCTCGACCTCCTGAGCCAATCGATAGGGCAGAAAGAAGTTCGCAATCGGCACGAACCAACTCCAGACGGCCCAGCTCGGCGGTCGCTGTGGCGAGGACGCCGCATAGACTTGGGTAAAAAACGGAACGAACGCCGCCGCCGTCGCAAGCGTCAGCCAAGACAGCAGCTGGAGGCCTTCGTCCGCCTGGGCGACGAGCCGCTCCGCTTCGACGCTAGCGAGCTCTAGGCTCCCGTCGAGCGCGCGAATCAGTCGAACGATGGGCCCGCAAAGGCGCGCGGCCCATGCCGCGTGCACGGCCAGCAAGAGCGCCGACACGATCCCCAGGAGCCGACGTGCTTTCACCGCGTCCACGTCACGCGTATCGCACGCGCCGGACCCAGCGTCATGCGTTCGCTGACGAAAGGCGATCCGACGCTCAGAACGGGTTCGTCGGCTGGCAGTTGAAGGGCCCCGCGCAGTTGCCAAAGGTCCCCGTGGAGGGGCTACAGAACGAACCCGTGACGTCGCCGCCCGGCGGACATTCCTCCGAATCCACGCCGCTCATGTCGGCGCACACGTTGGACGCATTGCACACCCGCCGCGTCACGCTGCGAAAGCGCTGGCCCATGTCTGGGTCGCAGTCCAAGTAGAGGCACGTGGCGCCGAAGTCGCCGAAGGTCGGTTCGCCGCATTCACCGCCTTCCGCCGTTGGACGCGAACAGCTTTGCGTTTCCGTACGCGTGCTTGTTCCGCAGCTGCCCGCCGAGCAGCGCCCGGTGGTGACCTCCCGCGTTTGCGTACCGCTCAGACCGCAACCCATGAACATGCACTCGCTCCACGGACCGGGCGGGCCATCCGAACCGCAGGCCGTTCCATCGGTCACCCGTGTGCACGCCTGCATTTCCGTTCGCGGCATGTTCATGCAGCTGCCGGACGCGCAGCGCTGCTCCACCACCATCCGGGTCTGCGTTCCGCTCGTTGCGCACACGTCGGCGGCCGTGCACGCGCTCCACTCGCCCGAGAGGCTTTCGCCGCACACGGCGCCGGCCGGATCGCGTTCGCACGTCTGCGAGTCCATCGAGGACTCGACGGTGCAAACGCCGGCCCGGCAGACCGATCGTTCGATGGTCCGCGTCCGCGTACCCATTGTGCCGCAGCTATCGCTCACGCACTCACCGAAGGCGCCTTCCACATCGTCGCCGCAGGACGTGCCATCCGGCGCATTGCCCGTGGCGACGCAGGTCGGTTCCCCAGTGGGCGAACAGGTAAGCGTGCCCACTTCGCACCCGGAGGTCGTGCACGCGGCACCCTCCGTGCACTCGCCGCATTCGCCGGCACCGTCGCAGAAGCCGCCGGGGCATGGCGTGCCAACGTCCGCCCGCTCGTTCGCGCAGCCGAGACTGGAGCCGTCGCACGTGTCCGCCGTATCGCATGCGGCCTCGGCTTCGCGGCATACGGTCCCCGCAGGCTGCGGTCCAGCGCCCACGCAGCGCGGCGTCGGGCGCGAGCAGTCGACCCTTCCGATCTCGCATGGCGCCCCCGTGTCGCAAGGCTCGCCGCACTCGCTCTCCGTCGCCATGTCCGTGGCCATGTCCGGCACGAGCGCGTCTCGCGTGGCCATATCGACTGGACCCGAACGAGGCACGCAGAACCCGTCGGTGCAGGTCTCGCTGGGCAAGCACGACGCACTGGACGTGCAGCTCGGATTCGAAGGGTTGGATGCGCAGCCGGCGTAGCCGATCACTAAGCAGGCAATGCAAACGCGTAAGCAGGCCATGGGCTCAGCCTAGCAAGGCCCCGAGTCCCGGGGAAAACGTTCGCGTGCGGCGCTCCCGCACCCCAGCCCTCGCAAAGGCCGGCTGGACACGATCCATCGACCGGCCTCAGAGTCGAACCATGGGAAAGGTGCGGGCATGGTGGCGGGCTTCACGCCCATTGGCGCAAGCCAATATCGCCGCGCCGCTGCTGCTTGGTCAGGGGTTGGCCTTTGCCGTCACGGAGCGTTTTTCGTGGCCCACCCTGCTCTGGCTGGGGGCCTTTGGTATCGCCGACCAGCTGTTCATTGTCTACGCGAACGACTACGCCGACCGGGACGACGACGGCGACGCGCGCACCCCCTTCTCCGGCGGCTCCGGCGTCCTGCAGGATGGCTTGCTGACGCCGAACGAGCTCCGCGTCGCCGCCGTGATCGCCGCGCTAGCCATGGTCGCGATCGGCATCCGTCTTTCGGTGCACGCGCCCGCGCTGCTCGGCCTCGTCGCGGCCGCCCTCCTGCTCATGCAGGCCTACAGCTTTCACCCGCTGCGGCTCTCGTACCGCGGCGGCGGTGAGTGGCTTCAAGGCCTTGGCGTGGGCGGCGTCCTTCCGCTCATGGGCTTCACCGCTCAGGCCGGCAGTTTTGAGGGCTTTCCATGGCCGCTTCTTATCGGAACGGTCGGACTCGCCGCCGCGGGTAACGTCGCTACGGCCCTTCCCGATGAAGCGGGCGATGCCGCATGCGGCAAGCGCACCTGGCCCGTTCGCTTTGGGCTGAAAGGGGCGCGCTACGGAGGGCTGCTGCTCAGCGCCGCGTCGCTCGCCGTGATCGCTGCCGTCGGACACGCACGTTTCGACGCGGCCGCAATCGGCTTCGCTGCCGTGTTTCTTGGCGCATGGTGCGTGCCCTTCACGACGCGGGGACGCGTGCTCTTGGCCGTCTTCGCCCACGGGCTGGCGATGCAGTCTGCGTTCTTGGGCCTTCCGCTGCTCGCAATCGTCGGCTGAAGCCCCCAAAAACGCACCCTCACGGCTAGAAGCGCCCCAGCCGCGATGGACAAAGCGCGTGAACGAATGCGACGCTCGGACCATGGCCCGGAGCGCGCACGACCCGTTTCCTTCCACGCTCGGCCAGCGCCCCGCGGCTTACGCGGCGCAGCAGGTGGCGCGCCATCATCTTCAGCAGGCGATAGAAGTGCGCCGGAAGCGCCTTTCAGACAAGCGCTTATCGAAAAAGCGCTCGAAGAGCCAGCGCGGCAATCGCGAAAAGGCGCTGCACGACTTCCGCGTCGCCGTGCGCCGTTTTCGCTGCCACGCATCCGCGCACCGAGCCGACCTTCCGCTCACAAAGGCACATCGCCGCGAGCTCAAGGCGATTTTTCAGGACACGGGCGCCGGTCGCGACGCAGACGTGGCGCGCGCCTGGTTTCAAACGCTGATCGAACAAGCGCAGGTCACGGTCACGGGCGAACTGCCTTTGGGCACGGTGAAGGGCGTCCCGCTCCGGCGCGTGCTGCAGCGCTTCGATCGCTGGGCCACGGAAGTTCGCGCGCGACTACGCGACCTCAAACTTCCGCCCCTTGAGCAAGGCCAGAATTTCGACGCGGCATGTGGCCGCGCGATCGAACTCGATCTCCTTCGCTCGCTCTTGCCGCAGCTCGAAGGCAGCGCGCCCGACATCGTAGTGCACGACGCGCGCTTGGCGCTCAAGCGACTGCGCTACGTGCTCGAACCGCTTCGTGCCGGCCCGTACGAAGCCGCACCGATCCTCCAGGACTGCCGCCTCATGCAGGGCTGGCTCGGCGACGCCCGGGACCTGCGAGCCCTGGGCCACGGGCTGATGCGGCACAAAGCGAAAGGAAGCCGCCGCGCCGCGCTGGACGCGGTGGCGCGCCTTGCCGCCGATGAAGCGGAAGCACGCGTGCTCGCCTGCCTCGAACACGCCGCCCAGCATCGCGAGGGAAACAACGAAGGTCCCTTCGACGCGTGGCTCGCGCGCGTGGAAAGCCTTCAAGCCCGGCTGCTCGGACGGGCCGACCAGGAGATCGAGCGCAAGTACCTTCTAAAGGGCGTACCACCGGAAGCGGCGCGCGCACCCGCCACGATCATCGATCAGGGCTACCTCCCTGGCCGGGAAATCCGCGAGCGCCTCCGGCGCTTGAGCCGCGGCGACGATGTGCGTTTCCGACGCACGATCAAAGCCGGCCGTGGGCTGACGCGCCTCGAGTTCGAAGAGCCCATGGATCAAGCGACCTTCGATCAACTATGGCCCCTCACGGAGGGCGCCCGCGTCTTCAAGAAACGGCACCGCATAGAAGACGGCGACGACGTGTGGGAAATCGATGTATTCACGGACCGTGAGCTCGTGCTCGCGGAGATCGAACTTGAGAGCGAAGACCGGGAGGTCCGCCTCCCGGCCTGGCTCAAACCCTACGTCGAGCGAGAGGTCACGCTCGAAAAGGGCTTCGTCAACCAGCGACTCGCCCGCTGACGCTCCGGCCTCGGTTGGCCGTACGCCGCCTAGACGGCAAAAGCGCCACGGCGCGAACGGGTCGCCGCACGGGCGGCGTAGGGAGGGTTCGAGTAGCGAACGGTTTTGCGGAAGGACGCCTTGATTTGACGGAGTGGCCCGAGGCCCACAGGTTCGAGGGGTGGACGAGCCGCGTTCCCTCTACCAGCGATGGCGCTTTGCGCTGAAGCCTGCGAGCTGGCCGAAGCTTTTTGTTCCCACCTTCTTTGGCCATGCGCTCGGTGCGGCGCACCGCGGCTTTTTGGACCTCGAAGCCGTAGCGCTTGGCGCGGCGTGGACCTTCTTGCTGCTCGTCGCCATCGTCACCCTCAACGACGTCGCCGATCGGGACGTCGATGCGCTCAAGCGCCGCATCTACCCAAACGCTTCGAAGAAGACGATTCCGGATCGTGTGCTGCCCGCCCACCACCTCCTCTTCGCCGGGCTCGGTGCGATGGTGCTGCTCTTTGGCTACGGGTTCTTCCTGCAGGACTGGAGCCAGCGGCCGGGCTTTGGCCTGATCACCCTGGCGGCCTTTTCGATCTTTGGTGCCTATTCGCTCCCGCCCGTTCGGCTCAACTACCGCGGCGGAGGAGAGCTTCTTGAAATGGTCGGCGTCGGCATCGCCCTGCCGTGGCTGCACGCCTACCTTCAGGGCGGTCTCGGCGCACCAAGTGCAGCGTGGATCCCCAAGTGCGCTCCGCTGCTACTGGGCACCGGTTTGCTCGCCCTCGCCAGCGCCGCCGCCAGCGGTCTGGCGGATGAAGTGAGCGATCGGCGCGGCGGCAAGCGCACGCTCACCACCACCCTCGGCAACGCCGCGTGCCGGCGCCTCACGGAGGCGCTGGTCTTCGCCGGCGCCGCCGCGCTGGTGCTGGTGGGGCTACTTGCCGAACACGTGCCCCTGCTTGCGACGCTTCCGCCCGCTGCACTCATCGCATACCGCGCCCGGCGCATGCAGGCGATCAGCACGGACGCCGTCACCGGCGCCTTCGATGCGATGGGCCGGTACAAGGCCGAACTGCACGCCGCCATTTGGAAGGGAACGGAGCTTCTTGCAGCCCTCCTCATTTTGTTTCGGGTATTTCTTCGCCCATGAAGCTCGAAGACGTCGATCGGGCGATCAAGTCGCACGGGGGCGGTCGCTCCTTGGCGCCGGACCGCACTTGCTCCACGCCGCTCTGCGAACTTGCGGGTGCGATCGGAACGGCGAGCGACGCCTGCTTTCGTGACGCCTTCGCCGACGCGCTGGGCCGGGTGGCCCTCGCCCAGCTGGAGGCCTTTCCGGAGAACCTCTTTTGGGACCTCGACGCCCTCGCCCACAGCATGGCCGAGCACGCGCGACAGCAGCCGAACCCGAAGGCCGCTCTGGCCGACCTCGCCGACCAAGTGGAGCGCCTTCAGGCGCGCTTCGGTTCGGCGTCGCCGATTCGCTTTCGCTACGTGCACGACTTCATCTACGGCTTCGACCAGTGCACCTGGATCCGCCGCGGCGCCGGCGGCCCCGACGCGAAGCGCGCCCCAGCCGGTTCATCAAACGGACTCACCCCCACGGGCGCGCCCGAGCGCCACGCGCTGCCGCCCTTTCATCCCGCGTTTCTCGCCTACCAGCTGGCCCGTGGCGAAGAGCTGCTCGCGCTGATCGACGCCGACGACCAGAAGTACCCCCGCCTCCCCGACGGCACGCCGCGCAACCCCTTTGGCTTTAGCCGAAGCCCCGAAGACGAAGCCCGCCTTTTCCGGACCCTGGCGAAGGAAGACCTGCTGCCAATCCGCGCATGGGAAGCGGCACCTGCCGTACGCGCGGACCGCGACTACCGCGCCGTGCGTCGTGACGTGGCGGGTAACGTGCTGCCCGCAGCAGTGTAATAGTGCCGCTCGATGGCGGCCTTGAGACCATTTTTCGTCGGTCGCGACGCGGAGCTCGCAGCTCTCCTTCGCCTTTGGGAGGGAGGTGGCCGGCTCGTCAGCGTGACGGGACCCGCGGGCGTCGGCAAGTCCTCCCTGCTGGACGCCTTCGAGGCCGCGATCGATGTCGGGGAGGTTCGTGTGCTGCGAGTCGACGCCTCCGAGCTCCCCGACGCCGCCTCACTGCTGGACAGCATTCGCCACGCCCTGAAGATGAGCCTGCCGCCGGAATCCGTCGTTCCCCGAGGACTGGCAACGGCCCTCGATGCGCAGCCGACGCTGCTGATTCTCGACAACCTCGAGCACCTCGTGGGCGCGATGACGCCACTGCTCACGCAATGGTTGGAGAACGCCCCGGAGCTACAGCTCCTCGTCGCTTCTAGGGTGAGCCTTCGGGATCCAGTCGAACAGCGACTCGCCCTTGACCCCTTGAACGACCTCCAAACGGAGCGCGCGATCTTTCTCCACCACCTGAGGGGCCGCGCACCGGTCATCGCCCAGTCACTGGAAGACGACCGGAAGCTCGACGACCTGCTCGCGTTACTTCACGGACTTCCCCTGGCCCTCGAGCTCGCGGCCGCACGGTGCGCCCTTCAAAGCGTCGAAGAAGTGCAAGCGCGACTGCGTCAGGGGTACGCGATCGACAGCGCCTCGGGCGAATCACCGCGTCGCTCCCTGCGGGCTTCCATGGAAGCGTCGTACGAACTCCTGCCCGACGAAGCCCGCACCGCACTCGTGCAGCTCTGCGTCTTCGCGGATGGCTTCGAAGCGCGGGACGCCGAAGGCGTGCTCGACGTCGATGGCGACCCCCTCGCGCTGCTCGAACGCTTGTACGATCATTCGTTGATCGTGCGATAGCTGTCTGGCGGGTTGCGGCTATTGATGACCGTACGGGCCTTCGTCGCTGGACAAACGGATGAAACAGGCCACACGAGGATCCGGCGCCGGCACCTCACCCACTACGCAAAGCTCGCCGCTCAGCTCGGCGCGGCGCTACGGGAGGCGCCCGGCGCCGAGCCCGCCGAACGCCTTCGGCGGCAGCGGCCCAACATGCTCTCGGCGGCGCGCTGGGGCCTCGCACAGTCGGATCGGCCGGACCTGCGCGTGAAGCTCCTTGAACTCGCCGATGGGCTCGCGGAGCTGCGAAAGTTCGACGGGAC